>CBDTYK010000153.1:0-4698 GCA_965364595.1 uncultured bacterium | reverse complement strand
GGCTTCGATGGCGGCCGCCGCGGCCTCCGAGTCCGGCCGGCCGACGGTGGTCTCGCCGTCCGACAGGATCACGATGGCCCTCGGAACCTCCGGGTCCGGCACGGCTGTCTCGAGCTGATCCAAGGACGTGAAGATGGCCTCGCCGATCGCAGTGCCCTGACCGAGGCCGAGGCGCTCGATGGCCGTGGCGAGTGGTCGGCGGTCGGTGTCCGGGGCCAGCACCGGGAGCGCCGTCCCGGCAAATGCAACGAGTCCGATGTTCAGATCGTCCGGTGCGATCGCGGCGAATCGCTCAGCAGCATCCTGCGCCGCCTCGATGCGGCTCGGCTCCACGTCGGCCGACCCCATCGACAGCGACACGTCCACGGCCAGGATGAGGCTCGCCTGCTCCTGGGGGATCGGCACCGCAACGATTGGTCGGGCGAAGGCAACGGCCAGCACGATTGCGCCGAGAATCCCGGCGCCGGCCGTGATCCACCTCCGCCAACCCGCACCAGTCGCGACCTGCTCTGCGAGCTCGATCGACGTGAAACGAACGACCGTGCGTGAGCGGCGGGATCGAGTGATCGCGTACCAGGCCAGCAGGGCAACGGGGATCGCCAAGGCCACGAGCCGAATGGGTGCATCCACACTCATGCGGTTCTCCCGCTCGAAGCTGCCCGCGCCCGCCGACCAAGCACCCATGTGACGATGTCGCCGACCCAGTCTCGTCCGGTGGTGAGCGGCAGCAAATGCGCTCCGGTTCGGATGATTCGCCGCTCGATGGCGTGCTGCCGCTCGGTTGCCGCCCGGTCGTAGGCCGCCCTGAAGCGGCGGCTCGCCGCGTCGATCCACGCCTGGCGTCCCACCTCGGGGTCCTCCATTCGCACGACGCCGACATCCGGCAGGCTCAGCTCCCGGGGGTCGGACACGACAGCGGCGATCACCTCGTGCCGATGCGTGAGCATTCGCAAGGGTCGGTCCCACGGCCCTTCGTCGAGGAAGTCCGAGATCACGACGGTGAGTCCGCGTCGAGAGCGCATCCGTGCCGACCCTGCCAGGCCGGCGACGAGGTCGAGCCGTCCGGCGCTCTCGGCGTCTGCGATGGCACCCAGGACGGCGTACAGGTGCGCCCTGCCGGACCTCGCCGGGATCCGCACGACGTCGTTGCCGAGCACGATCGCTCCCACCCGGTTGCCGCCACTGAGGGAGGCGAAGCCGTAGACGGCGGCGACGGCGAGTGCCACGTCCATCTTGGTTCCCCGGGCGGTCCCGAAGGCCATCGACGCCGAGACGTCGACGACGAGGGTCGTCTCGAGTTCGTGGTCGGCCTCGGTGTCTCTGACGTGGGTCCGTTGCGTCCGGGCCGTGACGTTCCAGTCGATGCGCCGGACGTCATCACCAGGCTGGTACGGGCGCGCCTCGCCCGGCGTCTGGCCCGGACCCGGGAGAAGTCCGCGATGGTCGCCCTGGAGCAACCCCTCGACACGGCGAGCAACCGTCAGGTCGAGGTGTCGGAGGCGATCGAACGTGACTGGATCCATCAGCGCCTGGTGGGAACCGACGTGAGCAACTCGACGAGGATGTCGTCGACGCCGACCCCGTCTGCGACCGCCTCGAACGAGAGGATGAGACGATGGTTGAGCACGTCGTACGCCACGTCGTAGACGTCCTGCTCGGTGACGAAATCGCGCCCTCGGAGCAGTGCCAGCCCGCGGCCGCATGCGACCAGGGCCAGAGACGCCCGCGGACTCGCCCCGAACTCGATGAGACCCTCGAGCTGGGGCAGGCCTGCCGGCCCGGGTGAGCGGGTCGCCGTGACCAGTCGAAGTGCGTACTCGGCGACTGTTTGCTCGACGAAGACCCCGGACGTGATGCGTTGGAGATCGGAGACCGAGGCCGGATCGAGAACCGCCTTGGCCGTCTCCGGACTGAGATCGGATCGCCGCATGATCTCGAGTTCTTCGGACTCGGTGGGGTAGTCCACCGGTACTCGCATCAGGAAGCGATCCCGTTGTGCCTCGGGCAAGGGGTACACGCCCTCGGACTCGACCGGGTTCTGCGTCGCCATCACCAGGAACGGCTTGGGTGCTGCAAAGGTCTGGTCGCCGATGGTGACTTGGCGTTCGGCCATCACCTCGAGCATCGCCGCCTGGACCTTGGCCGGAGCCCGGTTGATCTCGTCTGCGAGCACGAAGTTCGAGAGGATCGGCCCGGGTTCGATGTCGAACTTCTCGGTCGAGGCCCGATAGATGCGCGTCCCGACGATGTCGGATGGCAGGAGATCGGGGGTGAACTGGATCCGGGAGAAGCTGCCGCCGAGCACCCGTGCCAGGGTCGAGAGCGTCAAGGTCTTGCCGAGACCAGGCACACCTTCGAGGAGGCAATGTCCGTTGGCCAGGAGGGAGGTCAGAATCCGTTCGAGCATCCGCTCCTGACCCACCACGACCCGTGTCAGTTCGGAGCGCGCGCCCGACAGGACCTCACCAGCCCATTCGGGGTTCGGTGTCCTCATTCGAGTACCTCCACGGCCTCGGCGATCGTCGTCAGCAGCTCGATATCGACGTCCGGCCCGGCCTCCACGGTGATGAGCAGACCCGTTTCTGCGAGCCACGACAGCGTCGAGCCATCTTCGGTGGTGACGAGCGAACCGACGATGTCTCCGTCGGCGAACGGTTCTCCGGCGGTCGGAAGTGCAACTCCCGGCTCACTGATCGCCTGGACATCGATCGCACCCTGCGGTCCCAACAGGCGGATCCGCTGACTGGCACGGTCGTTCGATTCGCTGAAGACGTTGCTGCGCGCCTGGTAGCCGTCGGGCAGGTCTGCCAGCTCGATGAGGCCACTCTGCTGGCTCGGGGCGCCAGGCAACCCGTCGAAGAAGCCCTCGGGGAACTGATCCAGGAACCCGTCGGGAATCTGGTCGAGAAAGTCCTCCGGGAGCTCGTCGAAGAACTCCTCTGGGGTGTCGAGGTCGCCGGGCGGGAGGACGAACGGGTCATCGGAGGGTGCGGGCTCCTGTTCGAACTCGCTGGGAGGGTCGGGCACGATCGTCTCGGGCAACTCGTCGGTGGCGAGGGGCTGGGTTGCTTCCTCGGACGCCCCCGACCACGGCGCCCAGACTCCAACCGAGATCCCCACCGCCAATGCGATCACACCCGCCGCAATTCGTCCCCACGGCCACGAGCGTGTCGCATCGTTCGTAGGCGGAGAAGACGTCACCCTGGGGCGGAGCGGCGCCGTCGACGGAGGCTCGGGCGGGAGATCTCGCCAGCTCCGTCCAGTTTCGATCCGATGTGGGTTCGGCTCGGTCTCGATCGGCATCTACTTCTCCTGTCGAGTGCTCGGGGAATCAACGCTATGCCGATCCCGATAAAGCCGAGGTCAATTCCGCTCGGTTCGCACAGAACGGCTGACCAGGGAAGCGCTCAGAAGCACCACAACAAACCCCATGAGTTCGAGCGGTTCGAGCGTCTCACTCCGGAACGCCACTCCCAACGCGATCGCAACGATTGGCACGAGGTATCCGATGATCGATGCTCGGGGTGCACCCACCCTGCCGGCCAGCGTGGCCTGGACCGAGCGAGCGATCCCGGTGCCGAGACCGCCGAGGACGATCACCGCGATGAAGGGGCCGGGCGCGAATCGGTTGTCGTCGAGGTTGGTGAGCCCGAACGGTGCAACGAAGAGCACACCCAGCGCCTGAGCGCGATAGATCACCGGGAGCGCTCCGTACTTCTGTTGGAGCGGCACCAGCACGTTCCCGGTCAGCGCATACCCGAGCACGGCCAGCAAGACGAGGAGGACTCCGGTGGCGGCAGACTCCGAGCCCGTCCAGCTCGGGAGGCTCAACATCAGCACACCAGCGAAACCAAGGCAGAGCCCGGCGATGTGAACACGTCTGAGCGATCGCACTCCGAGGAAGAACGCAATGGAAGCCGTCGCCAGGGGGACGGCGGCGTTGAGCATGCCGGCCAGCGAGCTCTCGATGGTCTGCTCGGCGTAGGCGAAGAGGAGTGCGGGGCCGGCGTTCCCGGCGATGCAGACCACGGCAACCGCCGGCCAATCGCTCCGATCGACGCTGTGCCGCACGGCAGGAAGGGCGCTGAGCACCAGCACGGCGACGATCAGTCGCAGCCAGGCGACCATGCCCGGCGTGAACGCATCGAGTCCGACGGCGATCAGCAGGAAGGATGCGCCCCAGACCACAGCGAGGAATCCGAGCATCGACCACTCGGACGGCCCGAACGATCCACTCCTGGACCCGTCTGCCGTTCTGATCAGCGGTTCTCGACCTTGGATCACGGGCAGACCCTAGGCGTCACGGCGGCGACGCCGGGCGGCCCTCGCAGAGGCTCCAGCGCTAGCCTGCCCAGCCGGAGGGACAGATGACCTGCGCTGTGTGCGGAGCCGACATCCGAGCGGGAGCCAAGTTCTGCTCCGAGTGCGGCACGGCCGCCGTCGCGTCCTGCCCCAACTGCTCCAGTACGGTCGACGGCGGAGACAAGTTCTGCTCCGAGTGCGGCACGCCACTCGGTGACGGCCCGGGTCCCTCAGCGCCTCCCGTTCGTGCGGCGGCCGAGCCCGCTCGGGAACGACGTTTCGTCACGGCCATGTTCATCGACATCGTCGGGTTCACCCCGCTGACCGAGCAGCGTGACTCCGAAGAGGTGAGAGCGATGCTCACCCGCTACTTCGACCGCGCCAGACAGATCGTCG
>CBDTYK010000152.1:0-4707 GCA_965364595.1 uncultured bacterium | reverse complement strand
CGGTTGCGAGGCAGTTGGTCGGCCAGGTCCGCCGGCCTTCCCGGCCGATGTTGAGCGAACGTGAGTTGGAGATCCTCGAGCTGGTCGCCGGCGGCGCCACCAACAAGTCGGTTGCCAGGGAGCTGTTCATCAGCGAGGCCACCGTGAAGACACACCTCCTGCATGCCTTCGACAAGCTCGGCGTTCACCATCGGGCCGCCGCCGTGGCGGCCGCCTACGAGCGGGGGCTGTTGACACCTGGGGAATGAGAGACGTGAGTGGCGCTCCGGCGCAGACGGGGTGCCACTCACCACAGAAGGGAGCCCATCGTGGGTACGTACAAGTCGACTGCGCGAGCAATCGGCATCCTGTTCATCATCGCCTCGGCCGCTGCGATCGTCGGCGGCACACTGGCGCTGCCCGCCACCGAGGCGGGCTTCCTGTCCGAGGCGGCGGGATCGGAAACTCGCGTCGTCATCGGCCTGATCTTGGAGCTCGTGCTGGCACTGGCCGTCTTCGGGATGGCCGCACTGTTCTTCCCGATCCTGAAAAGGCAACACGAGGGTATGGCGCTCGGGTACGTGGCGACCCGGACACTCGAGGGTGTGTTGATCACCGCCGGCACCATCTCGGCTGCCCTGATGCTCGCGCTCAGCAAGGGTTTCGGCCCCGACGGAACCGTCGAAGGGGTCGAACCGCTGGCCGATGTGCTCTTCGCTGCTCGTGAGTGGACCTACTGGTTCGGGCCGATGGCGGTCTTCAGCGTGAGCGCCCTGATCCTCAACTACCTGCTGTATCGGTCACGGGTGGTTCCAACCTGGATCTCGATCTGGGGATTCATCGGTGGCGTGTTGCTGTTGGCGAGCGCCATCATCGAGATGTTCGGGACCTCCCTCGGCGGGTGGCAGGCGATCTTCACGGCGCCGATCGGTGTCAACGAGATGGTCCTGGCGGTCTGGCTGATCATCAAGGGCTTCGACATGCGTCACCTCGAACAAACGAGCTTCGAGCGTGAGTTGGTCGGCGTTTGATTCCGAAAGGCGTGGACATGACACAGACAACCCATCACCACATCGTCGTGAGAAGACGCGGCGGCCCGGAGGTACTCGAGTTCGTCGAGACGCCGCTCCCGGTGCCCCAACCTGGCGAAGCCCGGGTGCGCGTCGAAGCGGCCGGAGTGTCCGCCTACGACGTGATGCTCCGGGGCCACTGGTTCCCCGGATTCACCAAGGTCCCGTACACGCCGGGCTGTGATGTCGTCGGAGTGGTCGACGATGCCGGATCCAGCGGCCTCACCGTTGGCCAACGGGTCGCTGCCTCGACCGGTCTCGGGAACGGCGGGTACTCAGAGTTCATCTGTCTCCCCGCCGAGACTCTGGTCCCGGTACCCGAAGGGGTCGATCCAGCCGAGGCGGTCTGCCTGCCCGCCAACTACCTCACGGCACACCTCGCCATGCACGGCACCGCCGAGGTGCAGAGCGGCGAGCAGATCCTGGTCCATGGCGCGGCCGGAGGGGTCGGCTCGGCGCTGCTGGAGCTTGGCGGTCTTGCAGGGCTGGAGATGTACGGGACGGCGTCGAAGCACAACCACCCCGTGGTCGAGACGCTCGGGGCGACACCCATCGACTATCGGAACGAGGATTTCGTCGAGCGGATCCGCTCCTTCACCGGCGACGGTGTGGATGTGGTGTTCGATCCAATCGGCGGGTGGCGACAGATGTGGCGCTCCTACCGGGCGCTCCGCCGTGGTGGCCGCCTCGTGTGGTTCGGAGTCGCAGCGACCAAACGGCGTGGGATCCTCGTTATCCCTGCCAGCTTGGCGATGCAGAGTCTGGTGTCGATCATCCCCGATGGGCGGAAGGCTCCGTGGATGGCGAACGCCGGAACGATGTCCGGAGGCGAAAACGCCTGGTATCGAAGGACGCTGGCCGAGCTGCTCGACTTTCTGGCGGCCGGGAAGATCAACCCGGTCGTCGCCGAGCGCATCCCATTGGCAGAGGCATGGCGGGCACATGAGCTGATCGAGCAAGGAAGCTACGCCGGAAAGGTGGTGCTGACCACCGCACACGGTCAGCCGTAGCGATCGAGAAACGACTGCAGACGCTCGACCGACCGGGCGAGGAACTCCTGGCGGTCAGGCATGGCGATGTTGAACACGTAGTTGACGAACATGAGCCGCCGTGCCGCCATGAACGCTGCGAGTTCGGCGTCGTCGGTCGGCCAATCGAGGAGTTCCCCGTAGCCCCGCCGAAACGCGCCGATCAGCTCCTGGCGATCGGGCCGATCGTCGAGGTAGTAGAGGCTGATGGCGAGGTCCTGCGCCCTCGATCCCCACATGATGTCTTCGAAGTCCAACGCCCACAGTTCGCCATACCTGGCATGCACGTTCCAGATGTGGAGGTCCCCGTGCACGATCTGCCGCTCGCGGACCGAGGCGAGGATCGGCTCGACGAAGGCACGTGCTCGTTCGATGACATCGAGCCCACCAGCAGGGAACTCTGCTTCGTGTTCGGGAAGGTGATAGACGACGGGGTCGACGTCCTCGCCGAAGTAGAAGACCTCGTCCCAGACCATTGGGTGGGCACTCGGCCGATGATCGGCACCGTGGAGGTGGAGCCGTGCCGACAGGCGTCCATACTCCTCGAACAGCTCGGTGCTCATTCGGTCTGCGAGCGGACGACCGGGCACCCACGTGAACAACACACATCTCCGGGGCTCAGGCACACCGGGTGCTGTCGCATGGGTGTAGAGACCGCCCTCTCTGGTGCGGACCGGCACGCCGACGTTGACGTGGCCTGCGAGTGCGTCGAGCCACTCGAGCTCGAGCTCCGCATCGGCGTCGGAGTGCTCCTGCATGAGGTCGACCCGGAGGGCCAGCGGTCCATCCGGTGTGTCGACCCGATACAGGGCGTTGACGAATCCACCGATCAGCGAGACCCGCTGCACGTCCACGTCGTAGTCGCCCAATGCGGCTGCGGCGACGGAGCGCAGCCGCCCCAGCTTCCCACGTTCTGTCAACTCGTCCCAGGGTTTCACGAGACCCAGTCTTCCAGGGCACGTGGACGTGCGGACAGGAATTCGGCACCTCGAGCCCCCGGTCGGAACCCGTGTCCTAGGGTCACCGGATGCCGCATCGCAGCCGAACTCTGCCGCCTGAGCCGACACCCGAGGTGATCCCAGGCACCGACTTCCTCAAGCCGGTCGAACATGTCGACGCCGACGAGGACGCCCAGATCGAACGGATCATCCGCTTCCTCGTCGGGAAGATGAAGAAGACCTATCGAGAGGGATCGGGCTCCGAGGTCCCCGACGTCTTCGAAGACGGACATGGGCTGACCACCGCCCTGGTGCGCGGAACCTTGACGATCGGAGGCGAGGACCTCGAACGGCTCCCGGATCCCTTGCGTGTCGGCCTGTTGAAGCAGTCGGCGGAGTATCCGGTCGTCGCCAGGTTCAACGTGATCGACACCACCCAGGGTGTCGTGATGGGACCGCGACTGTCGATCAAGGCGCGAGTGGGTGATCGCGAAATGGACATGGTGGTCGCCGCCTTCGTTCCCCCACCCATGCCCAACTTCTTCATCAGGGACGCCGGCGACCTGCTCTTCGTCGCAGGGATGCCCGGTGCGCTTCTGTCTCCCACCGGCGTGACGACCGCAGCGCGTCTGCTCGGTCGGAACATTCGTGGGTTCAACGCCTATGCGAAGAAGGAGATCACAACCGGCCCGTTCGGCACCCGCTACGGCACGCTGCTCCCCTACCGGCTGGGCGACGCCGCATCGAAGTGGCTGCTCGACCCCGAACAGGACCACACGATCAGCCCGCCGCCGGACAAGCACTATGCGATCCATCAGGCGAAGGCGGTGGAGCAGTGGTTCACGAACGGCGGGCGCGACATCTCCTTCCGGCTGTCCACGCAGGTCGCAACCGTCCAAGGGACGCCGGGACCGATTCGAGCCGTCGAGGACGGCGAGGTTCGCTGGGACGAGGTCCGCAACCCCGTCTACCCGGTCGGCCGGTTCCACTTCCCCGCAGTCGGGCTCTCCGCCATGATCGCCGACTTCGGCCCGCCGCAGGAGTGGCCCAACCTGCTGCGTTTCAACATCGGCAACACGCTGGACGAACACCGTCCGCTCGGTCAGAACAACCGAGTACGGATGCGGCTCTACAAAACACACTCGAACGCACGTCGATCACACCTCCACGGGAACGAGACCCCCACCCTCACCACGCCGTTCGGCTGACTCGTTCGCGTCGGCTCAGGCGCCGAAGGCCATGAAGGCCCCCGCAATCAAGCCTCGATATCCGTCTGGGTCGAGTTTGGCGATGGCATCAGCTCCGGTCTCGCCGACGGCGAGGGAGCCGTGGAGTCGGGCCATCGTCTCGACAGTGGCAGCGCTGTCCGGGATCGGCCACGGTGAGGCGATGACGGTGCCGACCCCGGTGGACATGAGGACCGAGGCCATCCCGAGCATCTCGCGTCCGGTTTGCTGCGTCGATCCGGTCTCGCACGCCGACAACACGATCACACCGGGCCGGGCAGCGAGGCGTTCCATCTCGTACAGGTAGAGATCGCCGTCACCGAGACGGAGACTCGTGAAGAGCGGCTGATCGCTCCTGACGTTGCCGTGACAGGCGAGATGCACGACCGAGTTCGACTCGATCGCGTCCAACGCATCCGCAACCCGAGGTGTTGGTACACGCGCGTGGAGATCGACACCGACGGCG
>CBDTYK010000151.1:0-4708 GCA_965364595.1 uncultured bacterium | reverse complement strand
GTGGTCGTATCCCATGAGATGCAGCACTCCGTGTACGGCCATCAGCGCCATCTCGGCGTCGGGGTCGTACTCATGCTGTGCGGCGCGTTCGAAGACGATCTCGGGTGCGATGAAGACGTCACCGAGGACGAGCGGCGGACCATCCGGATCGACCGTGGGGGCGGCTCCCGGAACGAGGTCCTCGAGTGGGAAGGACACGACATCGGTGGGTTGGTCCTTGCCGAAGGCATCGGCGTTGTGACGGCGGATGATCTCTGCGGCAACGGTGTGGATGCAGACCTCGACCCGATCGGGGTACGCCTGATCTGTCAGGACGTCGCGGACCAGAGCGTCGAGCGTCCCCGAGATGCTCGTCGGATGATCGTCGAGGATGGTCACGTCGTGACCACTGGTACTTCGAGGGTTTGTCTTCAAGAGCCTGGGAAGTTCGGGTACGGGATGCGCTGATGGTAGTGGCCGACGAGTGCCTCGATGAAGGCTCCCTTCACCTGTGTGAGCTCGCCGAGGGTGAGGTCGCACTCGCCGAGCTGGCCGTCGGAGACCTTCTCGTCGACGATACGCGTGACGACCTTCTCGATTCCCTCCGGCGTCGGCTCCTCGTCTCCGAACACTGCGCGACACGCCCCTTCGACGGAGTCCGCCATCATCACGATGGCCATCTCCCGACTGGTCGGCTTGTGCCCGGCGTGGCGGTAGTCGTTCACGTCGACGTTCTCGTCGCCGTACTGCTGGCGGGCCTTCTCGTAGAAGAACCGCATGATGGCGTCGCCGTGATGGGCGAGGATCCCCTCGGTGACCTCCGATGGGATCTTGTACTTGTCTGCGAGCGCAAGGCCGTCGATGACGTGGCTGCGGATGATCTGGGCGGACTGCTCCGGGGGAAGCTCGTCGTGGGGGTTGACCGTTCCGAACTGGTTCTCGATGAAGTACATGGGGTTCTCGGTCTTGCCGAGGTCGTGGTAGTACGCCGCGGCTCGGGCCAGGAGGTTGTTCGCCTTGATCGCTCGGGCTGCGGCGTCGGCGAGCGTCCCGACCATGAGCGAGTGGTTGAAGGTTCCGAACGCCTTCTCCTGGAGGATCTGGAGCGCCTCGTGGTTGCGGTCGGTGAGTTCGAGCAGCCGCAGGGTCGTGGTGATGTCGAATGCCGACTCGAAGAACGGCATGATCGACAGGGCGACGAGAGAGGCCACGAGCCCGGTGCCGAACGCCCACGCCACGGGCACCCCGACGTTGGCGACCGCATCACCAACCGGATCGAGAGTCGATTGGGCCGGGAAGAACATCCAGGCGACCGCCCCGCCGATCAACCCCGAGGCGAAGGCCGAAGTCACCACCGAGTTGCGGAAGCTGCGTCGGCTCGAGACTCGGGACACGAACCCGATCGGTGCCAGCGTGGCGAGCAGGGCGTACACCGTCACGCCCGTGTCCCTCGTGCCGATGGCGGCGAGCACACCGAGAGTGAGCGCCATGATCGTGCCCATCCGGCTGTCGAACAGAACCGCCGCGAGATACCCGAACGCGACCGCAGGCAGGATGAACCAAGAGGTCTGCTCTTGGAACTCAGACGCGAGACGGACCGAGCCGGCTCCCAGCACGATCAACAGACCCAGCAGCGCCACCATGCGGGGGGCGTGCCAGAACTGGCTCCTGAACTTGGACAGGTAGTAGGCCAGGATGCCGATGAGAACGACCAGCATCAAGGCGGCGGACGGGGCCCGCACCGGAAGGGCGTTACCGGGTCCGACTCTGGCGATGGCGTCGATTGCGAGCTGGGTCAGCCGTTGTCCTTCAGCGACGATCGTCTGGCCGGCGTCGAAGCGCTCTTGGAACTGGGCCTCGTCGACGGCCTCCCTGGCGGCGAGGCGAGCCTCGCTGGTGAGCTGCTCGTCGGTTTCGGTGTTGACGACCAGGAACGACGCCACCAGATCCGCAACCGCCTGGCGGGCTTCCTCATCGATGACGCCGTCCACGAACACGAGCGGTGGACTGAGCGTGATCTCGGCCCGAGTGGCGCTGAGTTCCTCCTGGTTGTTGATCCGCTGTCCGAACTGGATGCCGATCGCCCCGAGCGTCTCCTCGAGCAGCTGCGGAAGCACCGGCTGGATGCCGATCAACCGGCGCTTGACGTCGTTGGTTGCGATACGAACGAGGGTGCTGGCCGTGTCCGGCTGGAGCGTCGGGTATGCGGCGATCAGCGACTGCGTCTGCTGCTCCATGGTCCGGAATCGGGGTCCGATTCCGACCGATTGCGTTTCACATTGGGCGCCGACGGCACAGTCGATCACCTGTACCGGTGCGTCGGAGGTGATCTCGACGTTGTCCGGAATGCCCGAGTCGGCGGGGTCGAGACCCACCACCCACGCCCCCGGTGTCACCTCGAAGCTGAATGCGCCGTTCGCGTCCGTCGTGGAACGCACGACGGTCCCGTCGGCTTCGGAGACCGCGACCCAACTGAGTCCTTCGAACGCCCTGTCAGTAAGTGCGCTCCCGTCCGGCTCGGCGAAGAGGCCGTCGGCGTCAGTGTCGAGATAGACGAAACCCACGATCCGGGAGAGCTCCTCGGGGACCGGCACGGTGGTTGCAGTGGTCGTCGTTCCCTCTCCGACCTCACTGGTCGAGGTGGTCGTAGGCGCCGTGGTGGAAGTCGTGGTCGTACCCGCCTCGGGATCGATGCTCGGGCTGGGGATCGGAAGGGTCTGGTCTTCGATCACGCCGTCGGCCACCTGAGTGAACAGGTCGTTGACGAGGCTGAAGATCTCCTCCTCGGTCTCGGTGTCTCTGCGCAGCACCGCAGGTACCGCCTCGGCCGCATCGTTCTGGGCGTTCTCGTACGCCACCTGGTCGAGCACCGTACCGTCCCGCGTCGCCACGTAGGTCTGATCCGCCACGGTGTTCACCACGAGCTCGGAACCGGAGTCACCCGTACCGGCGACCAGCGCCACCCAGGTCAGGCCGACCGTGGCGGCGAGAATCGCGAACTTGACGATGTTCTCGCTTTTCACGATCGCTTCTCCCCCTGGCGGGCCTCGCCGTCGTCGTGCCGTTGATATGCCTCGACGATTGCCGCCACGATACGGTGCCGAACCACGTCGCGGGCGGAAAGGTGCACGAACGCCACCCCGGGAATGCCATCGAGGATCTCGCGAACGACCCGGAGACCCGACTTGTGCTGGGTCGGCAGGTCGGTCTGGGTGATGTCGCCGGTGATGATCATCTTGGAGTTGAATCCGAGTCGTGTGAGGAACATCTTCATCTGTTCCGGCGAGGTGTTCTGCGCCTCGTCGAGGATGACGCAGGCGTCATTGAGCGTGCGGCCACGCATGTAGGCGAGCGGAGCGATCTCGATGGTGCCGCGATCGATCAGGGCGGCGGTCTCGTCGGGGCCGAGCATGTCCCACAGTGCGTCGTAGAGCGGACGTAGGTACGGGTCGATCTTCTGGGTCAGGTCTCCGGGGAGAAAACCGAGCCGTTCCCCGGCCTCGACAGCCGGCCGGGTCAGCAGGATGCGTTTGACGGTGCCGGACGTCAGCGCCTCGACGGCCGCCGCCATCGCCAGGTACGTCTTTCCCGTACCGGCCGGACCGATCCCGAAGGTCAACGTGTTGTCCCGAATCGCCTTCATGTAGATCTGCTGATTCGGGGTCTTCGCCCGCACCACCTTGCCACGCCCGACGGTGATCCCTTCGGTGAGGACACCCGACGGTGATGGGACACGATCCCGGACCATTTGCACGACCGACGCGACCCGGCCCTCTGCAAGGCTCTGCCCCTCCTGGACGAGGATCAGGAGTTCATTGAGGACGGTCTCCACGGACTCGGTGTCCGGTTCCGGGCCGGCGAGTGTGATCTCGTTGCCGCGCGCGACCACACGCACGTCGGGGAACGAAGCCTCGAGCGAGCGTAGATGGACGTCTCCGGGGCCGACGAGGTCGGCCATGAGGTGATTCGACGGGACGCGAAGGATGCGAGGGGTGGTGTCGGCAGTCACAAAGAGAAAGGCCCGGTCGGGCCGGTCTCACTATACCCCATGCCGGCCATGATCGGCCAGTTTCAGCTCTCCTCGAAGACCGCTTCGGGGTGTTCGACCTCTTCGGCGATGAACGAATTGAGGATGTGAAGGTCGGACTGGCGAACCGCCATGCTGATCCCGCCGGGGTCCTTGCGCATCGTCTGGATGGCGTTCAGGAAGCGTTCCATGGCGTTCGCCTGATCGATCGAGAGGTTCTCGGCCTGGCTGAGATCGATGACGAGCGGCTTGTCGGAGCCGTCGTAGGGAGCCGGGAGCAGCGATCCGGCCGGGACCTCGTAGAGATCGGCGAGTTTGCAGAGACGATGCACCGAAACGCTCCGCTCTCCACGTTCGTACGCCCCCATCACAGACGCCTTGAAGTCGCCCTGTGTCAGGTCCTCGACCTCGAGAAGTGACCAACCGCGTGATTTCCGAGCTTCCCGGAGTCGCTGTCCCAGTTCAACGTTGAATCGCATGTGATCGCCCTCTTGCCCTGCGTAGCCCACACACACCGTACCACGGAGAGTGGTCGGATGCCATCACTGATTTGGGGCTCCCGAGAAGTGCGCGCCGAACACGGCTGCGGCTCCGATCGCTGCGGTTTCGGTGCGCAGCACTCCATCGCCGAGGGAGACGAGACTCACCGCGGGAGGCAGCTCCGACGGAGCCCACCCACCCTCCGGTCCGATGGCGACGGTG
>CBDTYK010000150.1:0-4722 GCA_965364595.1 uncultured bacterium | reverse complement strand
AGCGCAATCAAGGCCGAGAGCGCAATTGTCAGTAGCGCCCAGGCCCCGCGCCATTGCGTCGGCTCCAGCGTTGCCGGTGGCTCGGGAGTGGCACTCCCGAGGTCGTTCAACGTGTGCGCGCTCACGCCCGCAGCCCCGCATCCACTGTCGTCGGGATTCTTCCGGTGATGGTGGTGGGACGGCCGGGTTCCGAGACGACGTCGATGGATCCATCGAGAGCGTGAAGCCGGTCCGTCATGTTGTTCAAACCAGAACCCCTCTCTACGCCGTTCGGGTCGAACCCCGGCCCGGAGTCGGAAACGGTGAAGGTCAGCTCGACGGCGCCATTCGACACCTCGATCGAGATCGGAGCTTCTCCGTGCTTGACGGCATTGGTGAGGGCCTCGGAGACGCTGAAGTAGACAGCGCCTTCAACAGGCATTGGGTACCGGTCGCCGACCGTCGTCTCTACACGGACGTCGACCGGCGCCGATTCGGCCAGTGCCGCCAGCGCCGCTCCCAACCCTTCCGCCTCCAACAGCGGCGGATAGATCCCGTTCGCCAGCGCCGTGATCTGATCGATCGAGTCCTGGGTCTCTTCCTCGATCTGGGCGATCAATGCCGTAACCGTGTCAGCTCCCTCGGCCTGGGCCTGCTGTTGAGCCAACCCCAGCTGCACCTTCAGGGTGACGACCTGCTGTTGAGCCAATCCCAACTGCACCTTCAAGGCAACCACCTGCTGTTGGGCTCCCTCTTCGAGTTGCCGCTCCAACCGACGCCGTTCCACATCCTGGGCGTTCACCAACCGGCGCCGGGACTCCTCCAACTCTCGGGCCTTCTGTTCCAACGACGCATCCAGCCGCAACCGCCGCATCACCAGCCCGGCCGACCCGGCCAGATCGTCGACAAGGCGAACCTCGGTGGGCGTCAACGTGTCGCCTCGATTCGTCTCGACCGACAGTGCGCCGAGGAGCTCTCCGTCGTGATGGATCGGGACGACCACGCCCGGCAACTCGTCGATGCGAGCCGGCGAGTCGACCGGTCGCTCTGCCGCCGGATCGCACGCAGCAGCTTGGAATCCGTCGGTCGCCCTGACCCAGATCACCGCACGAGCCGCCCCGGTTCCTTCGGCCAGCCGGACGGCCATGCGATCGAGCAGCCCTTCCTCACGCTCCGTCTTCGCAAGTCTTCCGGTCAGGTCGGACAGGACCTCGTAGGGCGTTGCCCGCCGCCCGTACACGAGCCGGTTCACCCATCGTTGGACGCGATTCCGAACGGGCTCGAACACCAACGCGACCAGCGCGGTCGCTGCGATCGACCACCCGACGTTCGAACCTCCGAACATCGACCCGACGCCGACCACCACCGTTGCATACACCACCGTGATGAATCCCACCAGCAGGCCGAACACCAGCGCCCGGTTGATGATCACGTCGATGTCATAGAGCCGGTACTTGGTGATCGCCACGCCGAGCGCGATTGCGAAGAGCCACAGCGACACCATGACCGGCAAACCCTCCCACGACGTCTCGATGAGCGACATGAGGCCGGATGTGACAACCATGACGGGGATCACGGCAACGATCCACTTCACCTGGTGTCGCACCTCCGGCCCCGACTTCAGATAGGTGCGCACCAGGGTGAGGACTGCGACGATCGGGAACAGGAATTCCACGAAGTCGACGACCTCGGGGGGTAATCCGGCCAGGAATCCGAGACCGAACGGGTTGTCGAACGTGTACGGCGTGGGACTCAGCCCGTTCTGAAACGGCCCTGGAAGGAACAATCGCACCAACCCTGCGAGAACGTGGAGCGAAAGCGCGATCAATACAACTCGTCGCCAGGACCCAGTTGGGAGCTGACCACTGGGGAACACAACGATCATCGCGATGAGGCCCAACCCGAACGCACCGTAGAAGGCCTCGGTGGACCAGACCAGCCTGGGAGTCAGGTCGGCTGGTATCGATCCCGCAATGGAGAGTATGGCGAAACCGGCAATCGCCGTTCCGACGATCCAGCCCACGACCGAACCGCCGAGGATCCACGCAAACAGATTGGACCGATCCCTCGACAATGCCAGAGCGCTCACCACCAGCAGCGCCCCGAACCCGAGGCTGTCCCCCATGAACTCGAACCCGAAGTACCGGAACAAAGTCTGCACCGTCGGCTCCGCAGCGATGACGGCGGCGGGGTCGATCGACCCGCCGAATTCGATCCACCAGGCGAAGGCGTTGAGCGCAGCGAGAGCGACCAGCGCCACGCCGAGGAGCACCCAGGCGAGGCGCCACGGCTCGTTCGGCTCGACAGACCGGCCGGTCGGCGCTTCGGAAGCGTGGATCTCCTTGGTATCGGTCATGCCATCGCCTCGACCGAGTTGAGTGGTAGGCGCCCGGCGACGACGGTCCGGATCCCTGGTGTGGCGTCGATGATGATGGTTCCTTCGAGGGCGTCGAGTCGGTCGGTCATGTTGTTCAACCCCGCGCCTCGCCGAACGTTGGTCGGATCGAAGCCGGGGCCGGAATCGGACACGGTAAACGCCAGCTCACCGGAATCGTCAACCACACTGATCGCGATCGGCGCCTGACCGTGTTTCACTGCATTCGTCAAGGCCTCGGAGACACAGAAATAGACCGCACCCTCGACAGCCAGGGGGTACCGCCGAGACACGTCGGTGTCGACCCGGACGTCGACCGGCGCCAACTCACCCAACGCCCTGACCGCGGTCGCCAACCCCTCCGCCTCCAACAGTGGCGGGTAGATGCCGTTGGCCAACGCCTGGATCTGATCGATCGCATCCTGAGTCTCAGCTGTCATCTGCGCAAGCAATGACGCTGTCTTCTCCGAACCCTCGCCCCGGGCCTGCTGCTCTGCCAATGCGAGCTGAACCTTGAGCGCCACGACCTGTTGCTGGGCTCCTTCGTTCAGTTCGCGCTCGAGCCGGCGACGCTCAACGTCCTGAGCATCCACCAACCGACGCCGGGATTCCTCCAACTCGGCAGCCTTGCGCTCCAGCTCGGCATCCAGCCGGATTCGCCTCATCAACAGCCCCGCCGAACCGGCCAGATCCTCCACCAACCGCCGCTCGGTCGGCGTCAATGCGTCTCCCCGGCGGGACTCCACCGACAACGCACCCAGAACCACGCCCTCATGGGAGATCGGCACCACCGAGCCCGGTATCGCGTCCAGACTCTCCACCGGCTCAACCTGGCCGCCAGAGTCCGGCTCACACGCCGCCGCGGCGAACCCGGGCCCGTTCGCGGACCACACGATCGCCCGGTCCGCCCCCGTCCCCTCCACCAAACGGATCGCCATTCGACCCAGCAGGCCCTCCTCGCGCTCGGTGGCTGCCAGCCGTCCGGTCAGATCGGCCAGGACCTCGTACGGAGTAGCGCGCCTGCCATACACCAGCCGGTTCGCCCACCGTTGCACACGGTCCCGCACCGGCTCGAACACCACTGCCACCAGCGCCGTCGCTGCGATCGACCAGCCCACACTCGACCCACCGACGAGCGATCCGATCCCGACCACCACCCCGGTGTACACAACCGTGATGAATCCCACCAAGAGCACGAACACCAACGACCGCGAGATGATCAGGTCGATCTCGTACAACTTGTAGCGGGTGATCGCAATCGTGATCGCCACCGGTATCAATGCGAACGACACGGCAAAGAACACCCAGAAGAACTCGAATCCAGTCCCACCAAATCCATCGTCTTCGTTGAATGACATCACGAGCGAAACGGCATACACCACACCAAAGACAAAGACCGAGTACAGCACCCACTTGATTTGAACCCGTTCCAGATTGTCAGCTCGACGAAACCGCATCACCATCGAGATCACGCCACCTACGGCAAGCGCCAAGAGACCGAGGGTCCACGGGCCTGCGAAGTATGTCTCGAGGAACGCCACGGGGAGGAAACCGAACGGATTCTCGATGGTCCACGCTCCGGACTCCGGGCCGACCGACTCCTGGACAGCTGCCAGGACCGCCAGTGTTGGGACCATGAGTCCGGCCAACCAGCCTGCCCAGCGCCACCGCCTCGTCAGGAATCGACCGGTTGGGAACAGGAATGGAACGAGGAGTATCGGGAAGATGAAGAACATCCAACTCACACCCTGAACCACGAGGAGCGCGAGGAGGCCCACCGACACCTGCTCCGGAGCCTCAACAGGGATCAGGATCTCCGCGCCTACTCCGAGTACGACACCCGTCGCGACCGTGCCGAGGAGCCAAGCAACCGCGTTCCCGGGCGCCTTGACTGCGACGACAGAGGCAAGGATCGCGAACAGCGGCGTGAGTACGGCGAGTGAGACGACAAATGGATCGTCGTCGGGGAGCACACCGGTGAAGGCAACAACCACGACTATGACGATGATGACGACCGTCCACACCCACGAGGCGACCGCGAACCAGCCGGGTGTTGGGCGTCCTGTGACCGCTGCGGTGGTCATGCCGGGACCTCTGCGGGTACGGGGACGGTCCCTGTGAGGGTGGTGCCGTTGCCGGGTTCGGTGTGGATGGTGAGTTCACCGGTGAGGGCGTCGAGTCGGTCGGCCATCGCAGTCAGACCTACGCCATGTGTGCTGTTGGCCTCGAAGCCGGCGCCATCGTCGCTCACCTGGAACTCCAACGATCCGTTGGCCTGAGTCAGGTTCACGTTCACTCGGGACGCACCGGCATGGTGAACCGTGTTCCGCAACGCCTCGAGCACACAGAAGTAGACGGTGGATTCGATC
>CBDTYK010000149.1:0-4724 GCA_965364595.1 uncultured bacterium | reverse complement strand
GGAAAGCACCTGGCCTGGGGAGTGGGGGAGGATTACACGGCGTGGCAGGAGGAGAACAATCGGGTGACTTTGCGCGCCGTGGATGGTGGCTCCCCCGAGCGTGCCTCGGGGGAGCCACCGGGTCCCTAGTCCGCCTTCTGCTTGCTCGAGGTTCCTCCACGGAAACTGTCTGCGAAGCGGCCGAGATCGCTGTCGAGCTCGGCAATGGCCGCTTCGATCACAGTCGCAGCACCGCGCTTGGCGACCGCATCGATGGCCTCCTCGTCGATCTTGTCGACGTCGAGGTCGTCGCTTTCGAACTCATCGCGTAAGGCGAATACCGCACCGCCCAGCGCCAGATCGATGAGTGCCTCAGGGCTGACCCATGGTGATGGGTCTGGTTCGGGCGGCTCCGGCGACCAGGGATCGAGCCTTGCGACGAGCTCCCAATCGATCAACTCCTCGAGGAGGTCGAGCGCCAACCTGCGGCTCTGACAGGCTCCCCGCAGGCGGCCCAACACGTCACGGGCATGGGTGCCGACCGCGAGCACGAGGCGGAGGTCTGCATCACTCAGCCGCACATCGAGGTGGGTCGTCAGCGATTCGACGAGCCGGTTGTTGAAGATCGTCGCCCAGAGGATTCGCCGATTCATGCACCGGATCAGCTCTGGGCGAGCGATCCAGATCGCGATGTTGCGGAAGTAGTTCTTGATCTTGTTCAGATGGGCCTGGCCGGTGGAGGTCGCCAGGAATCCGACGTTCTTGGGCGCAGTCGCACCCACCTCGCCGACCAGGTTGATGTTGACGAAGTGATGCCAGGTTGCGTCGGTCACCACACGGCCGACCCCGGCCCGATGCCCGTCGTACGCGCAGATCCCCCCGAAGGTGTGGGGCTGCGTCGGATCCTTGTCCAGGATCCCTGGGATGACTGCGATGCTGCCGGTGAGCACGGTGTTCGTCGAGATCACCTCGGGCAGCGGCCGGGGCGCGCCAGGTATCGCCGCCGGCGGGTACTCGACGAACGAGGCCCCACCGATCGTCACGGTCTCGTTCACCGACGTCGGCTCGACACACTCGCCCTCGTGGGGGTGGTCGGGCATCACATCGATGACTCCCGTCTCACCGCACAGCAGTGGATGCGGGTACGACACGTCCCAGATCCCCGACCGCCGGGTGTAGAGGCGGGGCTCGATCGTCTGGGGGACGTCGTCGGATTGGTCATCGAACGTCGACGCGGTGTCGTGGCCCCGCCGGTTGGTGTCGTTGCGGGTGGCGTCGGTCATGCCCACGTCGCCCGAAGCGTTGTCCCAGAGCCGCATGTTGCGCACCCTGGGGATGCGTCGTCCCATCGCCCGCCCCAGTGATCCGTGGTCACCCGTGGCGAACACCCCACCGTCGGCATCCATGAACTCGGCGATTGCTCGGACCTCGTCGTCACCGATCCCCGTGAACGAAGAGTCGATGCCGAACAGCCACGCCTCGTCGTACATGTCGGTTCCGAAGTGGTCCGAGTTGGCGAAGTCGAAGTTGGTGATCCGACGGGAGATTCCCGGGTCCGGATCCATCATCTGGTCGCCGGACCGGGAGTTGCGATGAGCGAGCGTGATCTCGTAGCGCACGTAGTAGGAAGCGCCTTGTTGGAGGGTCTTGACGAAGGTTCGCAACCCGAAGTCGCCAGAGCCGAAGTCGAGCCCCCCGTCGGTCACCAGCAGCACTCGCACCGTGCATGCCCGGAACAGCCTCGGGTTGACGACCCACGGCTCGTGCCGCCACCAGCGTTCACGTTGATGGACCAGATCGAGCAACTCGCGGTTGTCGGCGGTCAGGTGGTCGAAGGTCGGCAACATGATGAACCCCCCTTGGTTCTCGCCGATCACCGGATCGGTGACCGGTATCCGGATAGAGACCGTCATCGACGGAGTGATACATCGGCTTCTGCCGAAAGGGATGGCCTGCTCGCGCGATCAGAGCGGTGTCGCCGCGCAGCACGCAACGTTGCCTCGACTCGACCCACGGGTCGGACGTGGCCCTGAGCCAGTCGAGTTCACTCCGACGGCTCGACGACCCTCTCGACGTCGAGGCCGAGCTGGCGGGCGAGCCGGGTGATCAGCTCGATGGCTCGATCGATGATGCTCTCGGACTCGATCTCCTCCTGGACCGTTTCGACCGCACTCCCGAGGCTCGATTCCGCCTCGTCGTCGTTTCCGCGGATCGCTTCGGAGACCCCGTCGGCGACGTCGGAGATGATCTCCTCAGCTCCACTGTTCGTGAGGACGTCGCGAGGCGTCTCCCGGATGAACGTCACGAAGATCCGAACCGTGTTGAACACCCCGCCCGATTCCTCCGCCACCGTCGTCTCAGGAACGCTCGCCTCGCCGGAACCCGACGTCGTTGCGGTGGCGTCGCCGTCCGTCGTGGCGACGATCGTCGTGTCGCTGGCGACCGGGACGGGGTCCTCATCCCCGGGGAACGCAACCACGGCCACGATGAGCGCCAGCAGGATTGCGGCAATCCATGCAACGAGTCTGCGTCTACGCCTCGGCGATGGTTGGTCCGAATCTGGTGTCTCCGATGACGCCAGCGGTCCGTGGTACTGGCGGGTTTCGTCGGCACTCTGGGGAGCGGCGGCGACCGTGGGGCTGGGCCTCACCGCTGCGACGGACGTGGGGGCGATCTTGTGGAGGCGCTCTGCCAGTGTGGCGGCGGTGGGCCGGGCTTTCGGCTCCTCCGACATCGCCTGTTCGATGATCGAGGAGAGCTGTGGGTCGGCGGCGGATTGGCCTGCCAGCCAGGACAGCACGGCGCCGAGCGAGTAGACGTCGGCAGCCCCGTCCGGCTCTCCTCCCGCCAGCACCTCCGGCGCTTCGAAGCGGGGCGCGGCCACGCTCGAACGGGTGCCGGCATCGATCGAGCGGGCCGTCCCGAAGTCCGTCAGCTTCGCCCCGGTCGGGCCCAGCAGGATGTTCGATGGTCGCACGTCCCGGTGGACGATCCCGGCCGCATGGAGCGCCGACAGGCCCGAGGAAACCTCCGAGCCGAGCGCGGCGGCTCCGCCGGATGCGCCGCCCATCTCTACGAGGCTCGGGCCATCGACGAACTCCATGACGAGGTAGGGGCCCGTGGCGTCGGTGCCGGTGTCGAAGATGGTGATGAGGTTGGGGTGGGTCACGCCGGCGGCGGACCGGGCCGCAGCTGCGAACCCAGCGTCCGTCGTCCCGGCGTTCGGGGTGGGGTGGGGCCGCTTGATCGCGACGACACGGTCGAGGCGAACATCCCGGGCACGCCAGACGGTTGCCATCGCACCACGTGCGATGACGTCGAGTATCTCGTAGCGATCTTCCATCGCGCTCATGGTGGCACAGTCCGGGACTTCCGAGTTCATGTCGCCCTGCGTCGTCGTCCTTGGTCGCCCTCGATCCGTGTGCACCATGTGCACCAAATGGTGCATCAGGAGATCATGCGTCGTGCCACGATCACAATCCCCGACGACCTCGAGGCCGACCTCGACGCCTATCTGGCGGATCAGGACGCCAAGCCGTCGCTCGCGGCTGTCACCCAGAGCGCACTCCGCCAGTTCTTGAAGGGGCGACCGCAAGGGGATGGTCTGGTCGAGTCCGTGCTACGACATCGGTCGGAGATCAAGGCCATCGCCGCCAACCATGGGGCGACCGAGATCTATCTCTTCGGCTCGGTGGCGCGTGGTGAAGCTCGATCATCGAGTGATCTCGACTTCGCAGTCGACGCGACCACGCTGTTCGACCTCGCCCGGATGCGGTCGGACCTCATCGAGCTGCTCGGCACCGATGTCGATGTCGTTGCACGGAAAGGGCTCGAGGGTTCAATGCGTGCCCGGTTCGACGACGAGGCCATCAGGCTGTGACCGAGGCCGATCGAATCCGGCTCGAACACATCGTCGGGCGGTTGGAGTAGAACTAGAGGAGTTTGCAACCCTGGTCACGGTCACCAACGGTGTCGTCACAAAGGTGATCGCCGGTGGGAACATCTCCCGACCCGGTGAAGGCGGGGTGTTCACCGACTTCGGCGGACGGTGGGTCCTCTACGACCGGTTCGACGACTGGGCGGCTGAACAGCATCCAGACGAGTTCGCCGCCGCATGCCGCACCGCCGACAGGATGGGGCCCGTCTGCGCCGAGTTCACCGTCGCCCATCTCGACGAGTGGGCAGCGAGCCTCGAATCGTGAATCTCCCCTCCGTACCGTCGCCCAAGAGTTCGATACGGCGTGGCAGCACGGCACCACTCCCTCCCTCGACGACATCATCGACCTCGCTCTCGAGCCGAGAGCCGTCGGTGACGCCCCGTCCGAAACGACTCCAGCCTGAACCTGCGAGCAGACACCTCGTCGCTCGATCGGCCGGACACCCGATCGGCTACGTCTGGGTTTCGGATCGAGAGCGGCCGAAACGTGGGAGGGTCAGCTCGAGCACGTCTTCGAGGGTCATGCCGCCCCCTCGTTGCCAGGCCGCCTCGAACTCGTAGGGGCCGAGCAGGGCTTGCACCTGTTCGACGAGACGAGCGGTGTTCGCGTCTCTCAGCGCGTCGGGAAGCACCTGATGGGTCGACCGATACTCGGATTCGGCGCCGAGGGCGAGTGCAGCGAGCTCGGGATCTTCGTGGGCGAGACCGAGATTGGCGGCTGCGAGGAAGGTGTGGTCGAGGCTGTCTTCGTGGAGCAGGTCGGCCGGGATGTCCCCCGTGACGAGTTCCAGGTGGTCGAGCGATCGGT
>CBDTYK010000148.1:0-4731 GCA_965364595.1 uncultured bacterium | reverse complement strand
GGATGTCAGCTCGGCACGTGCAAGTTCCGGCGCACCTGACCTTCGATGGCCTTCCAGATACTCCATGTCTTCGTCTTCACCTCCGCACTACTCCTGTCTCGTAGGTCGCGGGGTCGGGGCAGATCGACCGCTATGTCCTGGATGATCGTCCCTGGCCGACCGCTCATGACGAGGACGCGATCGCCGAGGATCACGGCCTCCTCGATGTCATGTGTGACATAGACCACCGTTTGGCGGTGCTCGCCCCACAGCCGTTGGATCTCGTCCTGAAGCACCAGCTTCGACTGGGCGTCGAGTGCGCTGAACGGCTCGTCCATGAGCAGCACCTGCGGCCGAGTGAGGAGGGCTCGGGCGATGGCACCACGCTGGAGCATGCCTCCCGACAGTTCGTGCGGGTAGCGGCGCGCGAACTCGCCGAGACCCAGCTGATCGAGCAATTCTTCCGCGGAACGACGGCGGGCTTGCAGGCCGACACCGGCTGCCTCGAGCCCGAATGCCACGTTGTCACGCAGCGTCATCCACGGAAACAGTCCGTGCTCTTGGAAGACCATCGCCGTGGGCGGGCTGGGCTCGGTCCCGAACGTCACCGAGCCGACCGTCGGTTTGGTGAGTCCGGCGATGATCTTGAGCAGAGTCGACTTGCCGCAGCCACTCGGACCAACCAGGCACACGAAGGCCCCCGGGCCGATCGTCAGATCGATGCTTCCGAGCGCCTCGACCGAGTCGCGGGCACTCCCGAAGGTCTTCGTGACTCCGGTGACATTGATCGGGATCCCGACGACCTGTCGCTCTGCCGTGGTCATCCGGATATTGCCAGCAGACCGCGAGCGTCCTCGATGAAGGAGGGGTCGTAGAAGTCCTCTGCGGGAACGATCTGGTCGAGATAGCCCCGCTCCAGAGCGAACTCCTGGAATGCGACCACGCCGTCGACGAGGACCTCGCCTGTCGGGTTGATGGCGGGCCAGCACATGTTCTCGAGCAGACCCCGGTCGAGTTCTGTGAAGCCGGCGACGATGTCGAGATTCCGTTCGGTCGGACCTTCGGCGTATTGCTCAACCGCCTTCAGGTACCCCGCCATGAAACGCACTCCCAGATCTCGATTGTCTTCCAGGAGATTCGGCCCATAGATCTGCACTGCGACGCTCTCATTCGGGGTCAAGTCCTGTCCGGAGGCCATGATTTCTCGGTGCCCCTTCGACTTGAAGATCGTGAGCCAGGGCTCGGAGTTGACCGCGGCATCGAGCTGTGCGGATGCGAGACCGTCCGCCACCGACGGGGACCCGACGTTGACGGTGTCGACATCGTCTAGCCCGAGATCACCCGTTTCCAGGACCTTCTGGAGGTAGTACTCGAGCCACGTCGCCGGAACCACGTTGATCGTCTTTCCAGCCAACTCATCGGGTGACTCGAGCTCGCCGGCTTCGACGAGGCCGGCTCGACCGACCAAGCCCCAATTCACGCAGCCGTCGGGATCGACGTATCCCTTGTCGGCGGTGATCTCCACGTCGGCACCTCGAGCTATGGCGTTCAACATGCCTGCACTGATCAGGCCGGAGGCAACATCCACTTGTCCGCTGGAGAGGGCGGGCATCACCTCTTCAGTCCCCGTCATGGAGACCACTTCGACCTCGATGCCCTGCTCGGCGAAGTAGCCCTCTTCGATAGCGATGTAGTACGGAGCGTATGTGATGTACGGAAGGATGATCACGTCGAGACGGTCCATCGCACGGTCTGAGGTGTCGGTTGAAGTGTCCGACGTGTCGCCAATCGACGTCTCGCCGGTCGACCCGCACGCCGCTATCAGGCACACCGCAGCGACCAACGCAACAGCTTTCATTCGCATCCTGTACTCCCACGCCCAAGGGCGGCCCAAGCCGCCATCCCACTGATGAGCAAGCATTATGGGCCGAAACATGCCTTCCTGCAATGGAGCGGCCGGGGACTCTCGGGTGAGCGCCGAAGACGCAAGGGAGTCCGTCGCCCCTAACCGACACTCCAACCCACTTCCGAGAAGCCGCCGCCTCGGCGCTTCAAACGATCGTTCCGCCTTGGGTGTGAGTGGGCGGCTGGTCACCGTCCAGGCGCTCGCTTCGGTTTGCCACGCCGGTGACCCGGGCCCGGAACTCCGATGCGAGAACGTCGACGTTGGGCTCCTTGAGAATCGAGTCGTCTCCGGTGTGGCTCCCAGGGACCTCGACCACGTCGATCGAGCCCGCAAGGTCGCGCCACTCTCGATCGCTGGGCCAGGGTCCCCGGGTTGCGCCCGGGCCCGAACCGCGAGCAGCGAAGAACACCACATGCTGATCCTGGGGCGTCGGCCGGTAGAGCTCAAATGCTCGTGAAGCCGAACGGATCTGCCTGACCCTGGCGAGCTTCGGTGGGATTGCCGCCCCCCGCAGCGAGTACGACGCATATCGCAGCCCGTACACGCGATCCGCGACCAGCCGTCGGATGCCACGACGCAAACGCCCCAGTCTCGTGAGCTGTCGCAGCTCACCATCGACCTCGACCAAGCCGCGCCGAGGTAGGCGCGAGTCGAGGAGTGCAACCATGGCGACCTCCCGCCCACGACGGCGGAGCACTCGAGCGGTCTCCCATGCCAGTAGCCCACCGAGGGAGTGACCGGCAAGTATGCAACTCCCGGTCGGGCTGGCCTCTTCGATACGGTCCGCGTAGACCTCTGCCATTTCCTCGATGGTCTCGGCGGGACGCCCAACCCCGTCGACTCCCTGAGTTTGGAGGCCGTAGACGGTCAGCCCGTCTCCGATCAGTCGTGCCAACGGCTCGTACCCGAGGACTGTCCCGCTTGGGTGGGGAAGCAAGAAGATGGGGGTATCACCACCTGCGGCAGAAAACGTGACCAAGCCCTCGCTCTCACCATCAGGCTGGACGTCGATGAGCCGGGCGAGACCGGCCGGTGTCGCATCCTCGAACAGAGAAGCGAGCGGCAAGCGGTGTCCGAGGCGACGTTCGGCGACGGCAACCAGCTCCACAGCGAGGAGCGAGTGCCCCCCGAGATCGAAGAAGCTGTCACGGGGGCCAACTCCTGTCACTCCCAAGACCTGCTCGAACACATCGATCAGAGCGGACGTCGACGAATCGACACGCTCCTCGCCATTCCCTTGAATCGGCTCGAACGGCACTGGAAGGAGGGCCATGTCGATCTTGCCGTTCGGGCCGATCGGGATCGCTGAAACGATCCCGACCGACGTCGGCATCATGTAACCGGGGAGGATGCCACGGAGGTGGTCGAGAATCGAGGATGGGTCGATGCTCTTTCCTGCTACAGGGACTGCCCACGCTGCGAGTCTTGGATCGCCATGCGGCGCGATGACCTCGACGAGGGCATCGGCGACGTCGGCGTGGGAGCGAACGGCGCGTTCCACCTCCTCCGGCTCGATGCGGAACCCGCGGAGTTTGACCTGACGATCGGTGCGCCCCACGAACTCGATCGCCCCATCGTGACGTCGGCGTACCAGATCACCCGTGCGGTACAGGCGCCCCCAAGGGTCTTCGCCGAACGGGTCCCGCCCGAATCGCTCCGCTGTCAGCGCTGGATCGCCGAGATAACCGAGAGCGAGACCGTCGCCGCCGATCCACAACTCGCCGACAACACCGGGCGGAACCAGCTCCCCGCCGCGATCCACCACGTACAGGGTCGTGTTGGCGACGGGCCCTCCGATGGGAACCGTCCGTGGCGCACCGTCCGCTACCGAGTCGATCTGCGGGACTTCGTACCAAGAGGCGAACGTCGTTGACTCGGTCGGCCCGTACACGTGTACCAGTCGTTGGGGAGGACCCTTTGAGAGCACAGCGGCAACGGCGTCCACGTTGCAGCGCTCACCACCGAAGAGGACATCGCGAACCGAGGCGAAGGCTGCAGGTTCGTGACTGGCGACGACGTTGAACAGCGCCGTCGTGACAAAGACGGTGGTGACGTCGTAGCGGGAGAGGGCTTGGGCGAACGCTGCCGGAGCCAGGACCGTGGCAGCATCGAGAACACGAAGTGTCGCCCCGTTGAGCAGTGCGCCCCAGATCTCGAAAGTCGCGGCGTCGAACGAGGTGTTGGAGACGTGGGCGATCACGTCGCCGGGCCCGAGTGTCACGTAGTCCGTGTTGCATACGAGCCGTGCGACCGCGCGCTGAGGAACGACGGTTCCCTTCGGTCGGCCGGTCGATCCCGATGTGAACATGACGTAGGCCGGGTCTCCGTCGAGCGCCACCGCATCCACGCGCCCGGTCGACACGAGTTCGACACCCGCATCAGACTCGCGGGCGACGAACCGAGCACCCGACTGCTCGATCATCTGCCGCCGACGCGCTTCGGGGTACGACGGATCGAGCGGAACGTAGGCCCCACCCACTTGGGCGACGGCCAGTGTCGCTGTCACCAGCGACGCGGATCGCTCCATCTGGATCCCGACCGGCTCCCCCGGGCCAACACCATCGGCTCGCAACAGGGAGGCGACCTCGAGCGCGGCGGTGTGCAGTTGTCTGTAGGTCATCGAAGCTTCGCCGTCCGCGGCCGCGACTCCGTCGCCGTGAGCCTCGACCGTGGCTTCGAAGAGATCCCAGAGCCTCGTTGTCTTCGGGTAGCTCCGTTCCGACGCGTTGAGCTCACGAATCAACCAATGGCGATCCGACTGATCGAGCAGTGGGAGACGGTCAAGTGCAGCATCCGGCTGGGCCAGAGCGGCTTCTGTCATCTCGGCGAAGGCCCGGGCCAGGGAG
>CBDTYK010000147.1:0-4734 GCA_965364595.1 uncultured bacterium | reverse complement strand
CGCGTCACGAACGCTCTCGACCAGCCTGAGATACATCGCCTCGACCGCCGAACCCGACTCATCTGCATCAGCAGCGATGTGGTAGATGTTCAACTCGAGGGCGTCTGCGCCACGATCCTGGAGGATCCTCGCATACAACGTCCAGCCACCGAACGAATCACCGTTGAGGCTTGCGATCACCGGGATCGAGAGCTCACCCTTGGCGGCCGTCAACAGGTCGAGATAGCCACCTGCCCCGGTGTTGTAGGTGTCGAGCTCCGGGAAGTATCCCTCGGTGGCCTCGGGCGTGGCACCTGCGGCCTGGTCGAGGCTCCGGTGAACCGAGAGGGCCTCGTGGATCACCTGTTCCTCGAACAAGGACGGGAGGACGACGGCCGGGGCGCCCGCCTCGACCAGCTCATGGAGGTGGTCGATGTCACCGGTGAGCGGTGACGAGCTGGGGACCACCGGGTGGGCGAGATCCAACCCGAGGTACCGCGTGGTCATGTCGAAACCGGTCGTCATCCTTCAACCTCCGCATACTCGGCAGTGCGATGCAACTCCACCATCTGCTCGTACACGTGCCATCTGTCGTTGATGTCCCGTTGTGCGAGTGCGAACAGCTCCTCTGCCTCCTTCGGGCGGTTCCGTTCGAGCATCGCGAAGCGACCCTCCGAGCGGGCGAACTCGACGAACGGCCGTGAGGGTGGCCGGCTGTCCAGCTTGAGTCCCGGATCGCCGTGCGCCTCCCTCGCCGGGTCGTATCTGTAGAGCGGCCAGTAGCCGGTCTCGACGGCGGCCTTCTGGTGGTCGAGCTGTCCCCGCATGTCGATCCCGTGGGCGATACACGGGCTGTAGGCCATGATCAGCGAAGTCCCCGGGTATGCCTCCGCCTCGGCGAATGCCTTCACCGTCTGGGTCAGATTGGCGCCCATGGCGATCTGCGCCACGTAGACGTTTCCGTAGCTCATGGCGATCTGCCCGAGGTCCTTCTTCGGGGTGCGCTTTCCGCCGGTGGCGAATTTTGCGACCGCGGCGCGGGGCGTCGCCTTCGATGCCTGACCCCCGGTGTTCGAGTACACCTCGGTGTCGAGAACGAGCACGTTCACGTTTCGTCCGGAAGCGAGCACGTGATCGACCCCGCCGAAACCGATGTCGTAGGCCCACCCGTCGCCGCCGATGATCCACACGGAACGTTCCGCGAGGTGGTCGGCGATCTCCGCCAGGTTGCGCGCCGCAGGCACGTCGATCGATTCGAGCGCCGAGCGCAGTTCCTCGATGCGTTCCCGCTGTGCGGCGATCCCTGCAGCCGTCGCCTGGTCGGCCGTCACGAGACGGTCGGCGAGGTCGCCGAGCTGCGGCCGCAGCCAGTCCACGAAGGTGATCGCAGAGTCCCGAAGCCCGTCGAGTCCGAGTCGCAGGCCCAGTCCGAACTCGGCGTTGTCCTCGAACAGCGAGTTCGACCAGGCCGGACCTCGTCCGTCCTTGTCGACCGCCCACGGCGTGGTGGGGAGGTTGCCTCCGTAGATCGACGAGCATCCGGTGGCGTTGGCGATCACCGCGTGATCACCGAACATCTGTGACACCAGTTTCACGTAGGGGGTCTCTCCGCATCCGCTGCACGCTCCCGAGAACTCGAACAGCGGGGGCAGCAACTGCACGTCTCTGACCGACGACAGGTTGACGTCGGCAGGCGTGAGATCGGGCAGATCGAGGAAGTAGTCGAAGTTGCTGCGCTCGGCTTCGAGGATCGGGTCCTTGGGGACCATGTCGATGGCCTTGTGTGATCTCCGCTCCTTGGAGATCGCCGGGCAGATCTCGACACAGATGCCGCACCCGGTGCAGTCGTCCGGCGCCACCTGAACGGTGAGCAGCTGGCCGGCATGCTCCTTCGCGCTCGCCTCCTTGTGAGCAAAGGTCTCGGGCATCGATTCGAGAAACGCCGGGTCGTAGACCTTGACGCGGATCGCAGCGTGCGGGCACACCAGTGCGCAACGGGCGCAGTCGATACAGATCGACGGGTCCCACATCGGGATCTCGGTTGCGAGAGACCGCTTCTCCCACTGGGTCGTTGCCGTCGGGAAGGCGCCATCGACCGGAAGTGCCGAGACGGGGAGGAGGTCGCCTTTGCCCGCCATCATCATCGCCGTGACCCGCTTGACGAAGTCGGGGGCATCCTCGAGGTCGCGCAGGGGAGCGCCGTTGGTCGCAGGTGCCTCGCGAGTCTCGACCCGCTCGAGTGCTGCCAGTGCGAGTTCCATCGCCTGGATGTTCCGATCGACCACGATGTCGCCCCGTTTCCCGTACGACTTCCGGATCTGCGAGACCATGCCGGCCGTGGCGTGGCCGGCTTCGATCAGATCCGTCAACGCGAAGAAGCACGACTGCAGCACGATGTTGATGCGGCCGCCCAGTCCGAGCGCTGCGGCGATCCGTGATGCATCGATCGTCCACACCTCGAGCTCCAGCTCGTTGATACGCGACTTGACCCATGGGGGCAGCTCGTCCCAGATGTCGCCGGCCGAGTGCGGCGAATTGATCAGCAGCGTCGCTCCTGGTGCGGCGACCTCGAGCACGTCGAGTTTCTCGAGCAGGTCGAACTGGTGGCATCCGACGAACTGAGCTTGCCCGACGAGATACGTCGAGATGATCGGTCGGGGAGAGAAGCGGAGGTGCGACACCGTGACCGAGCCCGATTTCTTCGAGTCGTAGACGAAGTACCCCTGGGCGTGGAGGTCGCTCGCATCGCCGATGATCTTGACGGTCGACTTGTTGGCTCCGACGGTTCCGTCGGAGCCCAGCCCGAAGAAGACGGCCCGAAAGACGTCGTCGGGCTCGGCCGACCCGCCGTTCGAGTCGGGAAGACTCAGATGGCTCACGTCGTCGATGATTCCGACGGTGAAGGGGTGCATCGGGGACTCTGCATCGAGGTTCCTGAAGACGTCGCCGACCATCGACGGGGTGAACTCCTTGGACGACAGGCCATAACGGCCTCCGATCACGAGCGGTCCAGATCCGTTGCGACGCGACAGCGCCGTGACGACGTCCATGTACAACGGTTCGCCCGGCGCCCCCGGCTCTTTGGTGCGGTCGAGAACGGCGATGCGCTTCGTCGACTCCGGGAGCGTGTCGAGGAAGGCGGTCTGGTCGAATGGCCGGTACAGGCGAACGACCACGACGCCGACCCGGTCCCCGGCCGCTGCCCGCTGCTCGACGGTCTCGATGACCGGACCCGAACCCGACCCCATGACCACGAGGACCCGTTCGGCCTCGGGATGGCCGTAGTAGTCGAACAGGTGATACGTTCGACCGGTCAGCTCTGCGAACCGATCCATGGCCGACTGCACGATGCCGGGTGTGGCCTCGTAGAACGGGTTGCAGGCCTCTCGCGCCTGGAAGAACACGTCGGGATTCTGGGCAGTGCCGCGCACCGACGGTTGGTCGGGGTCCAGCGCACGCATCCGATGGGCGATGATGGCGTCGTGATCGATCAACTCACGAAGGGTGTCGTCCTCGACGAGTTCGATGGTTGCGATCTCATGAGACGTTCGGAACCCGTCGAAGAAATGCAGGAAGGGGATTCTCGACGGGAACGTCGCCGCATGGGCGATCGCCGCCAGGTCGTGGGCCTCCTGGACGGAACCCGATGCGAGCATCGCGAACCCCGTCTGTCTGGCGGCCATCACGTCCGAGTGGTCGCCGAAGATGGACAGAGCATGGGTCGCCACCGTTCGTGCTGCGACGTGGATCACTGTCGGGGTGAGCTCGCCGGCGATCTTGTACATGTTCGGCAGCATGAGCAACAGGCCCTGCGATGCCGTGAATGTCGTGCCGAGTGCGCCGGCCGCGACGACGCCGTGGAGCGTTCCAGCCGCTCCGGCCTCACTCTGCATCTCGACCACCGTCGGGACCCTGCCCCACAGGTTCGGCTGGCCGTCCGCCGACCAGGCGTCGGCTGCCTCACCCATCGGTGACGCAGGGGTGATCGGGTAGATGGCGATTGACTCGCTGAGGGCGTAGGCAACGCGCGCGGCTGCCTCATTTCCATCGATCGTGCCTCGCACGTTCATTCCTCCGGGATCTCGTTCTCCCATGAACTGTCATCGCTTCGCCCCGCACGCCAATAGGGCCGAATGTCACCGACCTCGGGAAGCGAAGTCGAAGGTCCCAGGGCGAAGGGACCTTTTTCACCGTTCTTGGCGTCGCGTGCGCACAACCTGTCGCCATCCACAGACGAAGGGAATGACGTGAAAGATTCGAAACGGTTGTTCGACGGCGCTCTACTGAGCGTCGCGCTGGCGGCGGTTCTCATCTCGGTGATGGCAGTGATCGGCATGATCACTCGGCCGGACACGGTCGTCGTTGCGGCCGAGGGCGGAGCCGCCGGCACCGCAGCGGCGCAGGAGGTGCGCGCTCACCTCACACTTTCCGAGTTCGCCATCGAAGGCGATCTCCGGGTGCCGCCCGGAGACCTCGTCATCGAACTCCACAACGAAGGTGGTATTCAGCACAACCTCCAGTTCGACGGCGGCGACATCTCTCCGATGGTGAACTCGGGGGAGTCCCTCGAGTTCGAGATCGGCAACGTCGAACCCGGTGAGTACACCATCATCTGCGAAGTGCCAGGTCACAGCGCCGCCGGCATGACGGCGACGCTCGTCGTCGATCCCGACGCCTCGCTGGACGACCTCGGTGCCGCACACGGCACGGGCGGTCATCACGGAGAGGACACCGATTGGGAAGCTCTCGACGAGA
>CBDTYK010000146.1:0-4737 GCA_965364595.1 uncultured bacterium | reverse complement strand
CCGCGAGACACGAACCGCACCTCACCGGTACTGACGAGCGCGCACATCGGCCCTTGTCGGAAGTGGAGGACCTGGAGGGGTTCCAACGGCGGAATACGGCATTGGTGGCCTGTGTCGACAGCGGGAGACCGCCAGGCCGACTTCAGCGGAACAAGTCTTCGCCCGGTGGCCGAATGAGGGGGGCGACCCCCGTTGTCGCCGGTGTCCAGGGCACACCCCGGACGATCGCAGCCGGGTTTCTGCTGCTCTTGCCGATGACCAGATCCGCGGCGGCGGCGATCTCATCGGCGGTGGCCACTTCGGTGACTTCCAGGATCTTGCCGAAGTCATCACGCTGTCCTCGGAGGTCGTCGATCGCAGCCATCCCGGCGACCCCGATCGCCACGTCGGTCAGCCCGCGTCGCCATGCCCTTCCGAACGTGTCGGTCACGATCACGGCGATCTCGACGTCGAAGCGGTCCATGAGCCGCAGTCGGACGCGATTGGCAGATCGATCAGGGTCGATCGGAAGCAGAATCGCCCGGGCAGTACCTGCGTTCGACCGATCGACCCCCGCATTCGCACACACGAATCCGTGATGCGTCTCGGCAATCGCCAGGTCGCCGCGCCGGCGGATGATCGACTTGGCTTCCTGTTCGACGAGATGCCGATGACTGTCCGGTCCGTCGTCATCCAGGTCGACGATGCGCCCCTCCGCCTTCGAGACGATCTTGTGTGTGACGGCGACGACGTCCCCATCGAGGAGTCGGCGCGGGCCGTCGTCGATGGCATCGCCGATCGCAGCAGCCACGTCCATACCGGGTCGGATCTCGCCGATCCCCTCGATCGCGAAGATGGTCAGCTCAGCCATTCGGTCATCTCCTTGGCCAGGCGCGCTGCTTCGTCCTGGCTTGCGATCATGATGTCGGTAGCCAGGCAATCGATGCCATCGAGATCGACTTCGTCGCCCGGATCGACGACGAGATGGGTCAGGATGTCCGGATAGACCGCCGCCAATCCGGCCGGATCGGGGGTGTGGCCGAGAGAGAGCATGATGTCTGCGGCCGGACCCTTGATCGTCGTTCCGCCTACGAATGGGCTCACCGCGGCGACCCGTTTTCCGGCAATGGCGCTTCGGACGCCTTCGATCGCCAGGATCGGGAGAATGGAGAGGTGGGGGTTCGACGGGGCGATCACGACAGCATCTGCCCGTTCGATCGCGTCGAGGACTCCCGGAGCCGGCTCAGCGGACTCGACTCCTTCGTACGAGACGGCCGTGATCCGGTCTCGATGCCCTCGAGTCACGAAGTACGTCTGGAAATCGAGCCACGACCCGTCACCTGCAATCCGGACTTTCGTGCGCACCCGGTCGTCGGTGGCGGGCAGGACCTGGATGGGCACGTCGAACGCCTCGCATTGGGACTTCGTCACCGAACTCAACGGGACGTTGCCTCGGAGCAGGTGGGTCCGGAACAGGTTCAGGGCGAGATCCTGATCGCCGAGTCGGAAACTGGTGTCGATGTCGAATCGTCCGAGTTCGCCCATCACACCCCACGTGTCCTCGCGTCTGCCCCACCCGAAGGGACCTTCGACTCCAGCGAGCATGTACACGACGGTGTCGATGTCGGGGCTCAGATCCACGCCGTAGATCGTGTCGTCGTCACCGACGTTGACCACGACGGTGGGCACGATCGTCTCCAGCGCCGCAAAACCACGCGCCATCCGCGCACCGCCAACCCCGCCCGCCAGGATCACGATCTTCATCCAGATTGCCTCTCTGCGTTTCGTCCCGTAACAATGGTGACTTCGATGACGTCCGTCTCTGAATCCACCGGTCCCGTCGAGGACTCCACCCATGTCGCGTGCGCCGTCCTCCAGGTCGAGGGCGGCGATGTAGCGAGCACGGTCGAAGCCGTCCGCCGGTCAGTGTATGGGGTGGCGCGCGTAGCGGTCATCGGGTCAGGGCCGCTCGACGACATCGACACCTTCGGTTCGATCGACGACATGTTGAAGGCGCTCGACTCCCGGATCGATGCCGTCTGGATCGTTCACTCCGATGCGACACCGCGACCCGATGCACTCGGTGCGCTCGTCGCCGAGATGGACCGTAACCACGCCTCGTTGGTCGGGTCGAAGATCATCGACGCGTCCGGCGTGCATCTCGAGTCTGTTGGATCGGCCACCGATGTCTTCGGCGAGCCGTACACGGGCCTCGATCCGGAAGAAGTCGATCTCGAGCAATACGACGTCGTTCGTGACGTCGCCTCCATCTCGGGTGTCTCGACGCTCATCCGCCGAGATCTGCTGCGAGGATTGGGCGGACTGGATCCCGCCCTCCCTCCCGGTGCTGCGGGCCAGGACCTCGCCCAGCGGGCTCGGCTCGCCGGAAGCCGGGTGATGATCGTTCCGTCCTCCGAGGTTCGGCATCAGGGTGCGTGTGGTCACGACGTCGAGACCTGGCGTGAGCGAGCCGGCCGGTACCGCGCGATGCTCAAGGTGTACAGCCTCGTCACCCTGATCTGGCTCATTCCGATGTCGCTCGTCATCGCGTTCGTCGACGGCATCGCTCGTGTCTTCCTCCGCCAGCCCCGCAGGATCGTCGACCACACTCGTGCCGTTCTCTGGAACGTCTGGATGCTCCCCACGAGCCTCCGTGAACGGGCGCGGGTCCGGGGAATCCGGCACGTCGGTGACGAGGAGATGTTCCGCTACCAACTGCCGGGCTCGGTGCTGCTGAGGGATCTCGGAGCGGACATCGGCGAACGGTTCGGATGGGTCATCGACGCGGAACCGGGAGTGGTGACCGAGGACGACCTCGAGTCCGAGTCGTCCCGGGCCGTGCCCGTCATCCTCGCCCTCACCTTTGCATTGCTGGGGCTGGCGGCGCGGGGCCTGCTGTTCGGACCGCTGCCTGGCTCTCGCTACAGCCTCCCACCGGAGTCCGATTGGGCAGCTGTGTTGTCGAGTTACTCCGGCACGTGGAACCCCGCCGGTCTCGGCAGCCTCGAACCGGTCCACCCCTCCGTGGCGATGACGTCCGCCATCCAGGGTGTGTTCGGCGGATGGTCGGGGGTGACGGGACTGATCACCGCCGTGTCCTTGGTCGCCGGAACGATCGGACTCGGCAGGTTGTTGGGTCGTCTCGGCATCGACGGCCCATCCCGCTACCTCGCAGCTCCTGTCATGCTGGCCGGTCCGTTCGCTCTGGCCATCGGTGAGGCTGGTGACTGGGCGGGTCTCGTGGCGATCGGAGCGATCCCATGGTTCGTCGATCTCTCGATTGCGGCGTGGCCGGCCGGCTGGCGAGGACGATTGGGGCGCCTCGGGGCGATCTTCGTCGTCGCCGCCGTCCTCGGTTCGTACGCTCCGGTCGCACTGCTCTTCGGGGCGGCCGCCGTGGTGGTCGTCAGCGTGTTCTCTGCCGGGGTCGGGACGTCGAGTCTGCTGACGATGGTCCTGGCCGTCGATTTGGGCATCTTCGCCATCGCCCCGTACCTCGCCGGAGTCGGCACTTCGGCCTTCTCGGAATCGGGTCCGTCCGTCGACCTCGTGATCGGTCAATGGGCTGGTGCTGCGCTCGCGCTCGCTTCGGTGTTGACGGCCATCGCCGGAAACGCCGCTTCGCTGCGTCTGACCGCGATCGGGACACTCATGGTCCTGTTGGCCATCGGGACCGGTCTCTTCTCGGTCGGGGGTGACATCTCCGTCGGAGCTGCGGTGATCGGAGCGCTCGGCTCCGGGGTGGTGGTCGCCGCCGCACTCGCCATCGACCTCGATCGCTCGGCTGCGGGTTCGGCGGTCCAGTGGCTCGCAGTCGGCGCTGCGGTCTTCGTTCTCGGCGCCTCGCTCACAACGATCGGAGCCGGGCGTCTCGGATTGGGAGAGGACGATTGGACGGATCGCCTCGCGTTCGTGAGCGGCTTGTCGAGCGATCCTGAATCGGTTCGGACGCTGCTCGTCGGTTTCCCGGACTCGCTCCCTGGCGATTCCCGAACCGGAAACGGCTACGCCTACCGGCTCGTCACTGGCGGCATGCTGACGTCGGCGGAAGCTCGGCTCGCCCCACCACGGATCGGCGATCGTGCACTCGACGGGGTGCTCGATGTGATCGACCGCGCAGATGTGCTCGAGCCGGGTCGTCTGCTCGCCCCCTTTGCGATTCAGTGGGTCATGGTGATCGACGACGTCGAGTTCGCGGACCGGCTCTCTGCGCAACTCGACCTGACCGAGGTCCCGCTCTCGCCGGGTGTGCGGGTCTTCCGGAACGAGTCGTTCGTGCCTCGCCTGAGCGGACCGCCCGACCCCTGGGATGCAACGTTCGCAGGCGGCACCGGACCGGCCGCTGGCGGGAGCGTCCGACTCGCCGACAACGCCTCCGTCCGTTTCGGTCCCGACTGGACGCAGGCCGACTGGGCCAACCAGGTCTCGACGGCCGACGGGGAGATCACCTATGAGCCCGTGCCACTCCGACGTTCGCTTGCGCTCTCAGTCGGATTCGCTCTGGTGCTCGCGCTCGTCTCGAGCGTGGCGTTGAGGGATCGGGCCGATCGATGAATCTCGTGCTGCGTGTCGTCGTCGTATTGATTTCGCTGATCTCCGTTGCCGTCTGGACCCAGGCCCCCCAGGCGCGGGCGCCAGACCTCGGAGTCGGTCCCGATCGCGCGCCATCGAGTGCCGCGGCCTGCCCGGTCGTCACCGGCCGCGACGCTCGCAGTGAGGTTCTCGTGGCTACTCGGCTGCCTGGCGAGATTCAATTCC
>CBDTYK010000145.1:0-4740 GCA_965364595.1 uncultured bacterium | reverse complement strand
GAGTGAGTGAGGAGGAGCACCCCGTTGACACAGACACATCCGACCGACGGACCCGAGTTCGGGCACACCGTCTCGACCGACCAGTGGCACAGGTTCACCGAAGTGATCCAGTCACAGGTCACACCCGGTGCGTGGCAGACCTGGATCCAGCGCCTCGAACCGTCGTTCGACGGCCAGCGACTGACCCTGCGGGCTCCCAGTGACTTCCACCTGCGATGGGTGGTCGACAAACACGGCCAACACATCGAGCAGGCATGCCTGACCGCCTACGGGAGTGACGTCGAACTCGAGTTCACCATCGGCGAGCCGTCCGAACCGGGCGACACTCCTCTTCCTCTGCCGAACCAGGATGGCGACACCGGAGTGGATCCGTTGCCATCGGCCCCACCTGCACCGGAGCGGGTCGCCCGGCTCGTGCGCAAGTACCGATTCGAGAACTTCGTCGTCGGCCAGTCGAACCGCTTCGCCAGCGCCGCCGCGATGGCCGTCGCCGAGAAGCCCGGCCAGAACTACAACCCGCTGTTCATCCACGGCAACGCCGGACTGGGCAAGACCCATCTCCTGAATGCCATCGGCTACCAGGCGCTCGAGATGTACGGCGGCATGGAAGTGCGCTACGTCACGTCCGAGACGTTCTTCACCGACTTCATCAACTCGATCCGTCGCAAGAAGATGGACGAGTTCAAAGCTCGGTACCGGACAACGGACATCCTGTTGCTCGACGACGTCCAGTTCTTCGATGGCAAGGAACAGATCCTCGAGGAGTTCTTCCACACGTTCAACAGCCTCTACGAGTCGGGCAAGCAGATCGTGATCACCTCCGATCGCCATCCTCGCAACCTCAACACATTGGAGGATCGCCTCCGCAGCCGGTTCGAGTGGGGTCTCCTCACCGACATCCAACCACCCGACGTGGAGACCCGTCTGGCGATCCTGCGTCGGAATGCCGAGTACGCACCCATGCCGATCCCACTCGAGGTGCTCGAGTTCATCGCCGGCCTCGTATCCGACAACATCCGAGAGTTGGAAGGCGCCCTGACGCGTGTCACGGCGTACGCCTCGTTGACCGGTGAAACCATCAGTCATCCGATGGCCGAGCGTGTGCTTCAGGACATGCTTCCGGGTCACGAGTCGAAAGCCGTGGATGCTCCCGAGATCATGGCCGCCACGGCTGCCGCCTACGGATACTCCGTGGAGGACCTCCAGGGACCGTCTCGCAAGCAGCCGCTCGCCAGGTGCCGCCAGGTGGCCATGTACCTGTGCCGAGAGCACACGGACCTGTCACTCCCCAAGATCGGCGCCCACTTCGGATCACGCGATCACACGACTGTGATGCATGCCATCGACAAGGTGAAGTCCGTCATGCAGACCGATCGCGAGGTCTTCGACCGGGTCTCGGAGCTTTCACAGAGCCTGAGGAAAAAGTGAGCGTCATCCACATGACGTCAGCTCGGGCCAGCGAGGGTGTGGAAGAGAAAGCAACCCATCCACACCCTCGATCGACCAGAATCGCCTGTAGGAGTTGGGGATCGACGGATTCTTCCACAATCCACAGCACCTACTACCACTACTGAGTGTTTCAAGAAACAAACAAGAGATAGAAGAAGGGAACAATCCCTGTGCGTATCAGAGCAGAGCGTGACGACCTCGGAGATGTCTTCTCGAGAGCGAACCGTGCCGTCGGAACCAGATCGGCACTCCCGGTCCTCCAGGGCTTGAAGTGTGAGGTGACCGGTTCGTCGCTTCGCGTCACGGGCACCGATCTCGAGATGACCGTTCAGACCCAGACCGAGGTCGAGACGCTCGAAGAGGGCGCTGCGGTGATCCCCGGCAAGATCCTCGAACAGGCGGTTCGGAAGATGCCGGTCGGCCAAGTCACGATCGGTGCCGAGGACGGCGACGTCGAGATCCTGGGAAGCGGGCCTCGTTTCTCGCTCAAACAGCTCGGGCTCGACGACTTCCCCGAGATCACCGAATCGACGGTGTCCGGGACCGAGGTCGACGGCGAAGAGCTCGCAGGGGCCATCGCGCAGGTCACGACGGCAGCGTCGACGGACGCCGCCCGTCCGATCCTCACGGGTGTGCTCTTCGAATCGACCGAGGACGGTGTGCGGCTGGTGTCGACCGACTCGTACCGACTCGCCGTTCGCGACCTGCCTGGCGTCGGAATCGAAGGCTCGGGCTTGATCCCCGCCCGGGGGCTCCGTGAGCTGCCGCGGACGATCGGAGCCTCGAAGGTCCAGGTGTCGCTCGACGGACGGGAGGGAGTCTTCTCCTCGGACCGGGGCGCGCTGCGACTCCGGATGATCGAGGGCACCTTCCCGAAGTACCAGAGCCTGCTTCCCGACAGCTATCCGAATCAGCTGACGGTGAGCCGAGAGGGTCTCCTCGAGGCGCTCGGCCGCGTCGCTCTGGTCGCCGAGGACCACATCCCGGTCCGACTGAAGATCAACACCGGAGGAGTCGAGATCGCAGTCAGTCGCCAGGACGTCGGAGCCGAGAAGGAATTCCTCGAGGGCGAGTACTCAGGCAGCGAGGAACTCGAGATCGCCTTCAACCCCAGGTATCTGGCCGATGGGGTGTCGGCGATCACGAGCAACACCGTGAGGCTCCAGCTGATCGACGGGTTGAAGCCGAGCGTGCTCGATGGTGCCGACGATGCCGGGTTCCTCTATCTCCTCATGCCCGTCCGGATCTGAATGCGCCTGGATTGGCTGACGCTGGCCGGGTTCCGGTCGTATGCGCAGCTCAGGTGGGATCCTGATCCGGGGGTCAATGTCATCGTCGGACGCAACGGTGCCGGCAAGACGAATCTGTTGGAGGCCGTCGGCTATCTCGGCTCGCTGAAGTCCTTTCGTGGTGCACCGGATCATGCACTGGTCGGGTTCGAGGCCGATCAGGCGTACATCCGGGGGCAGGTCACCTCGGGGCCGGCGGAAGCACTCATCGAACTGGAGCTGCGGCGTCGTGGAGGCAGGCAGGCACGGGTCAACACCCAGCGGCTGGCCCGTACCGCGGATCTGCTCGGGCACGTGCGGTTCGTGACGTTTCTCCCCGAGGACCTGGACATCGTCAAGCGAGGCCCGGCGTACCGACGTGACTTCCTCGACGCCACCGCCGTGCAGCTGTGGCCGGCATCGCATCTCGATCAGGCGGACTTCGATCGTGCGCTCAGACAGCGCAACGCCTTCTTGAAGCAGAACGATCGTGACGAGGTGACGCTCGGTGTCTGGGATGAACGTCTGGCCCAGGCCGGCGGGAAGGTGATGGCCCGCCGGGCGCGCACGGTCGCACTGCTGGCAGATCACATCTCCGAGGTGCACGCAGACATCTCCGGTTCTTCGGTGTCGGTCGGGTTCGAGTACTCCTCCGGCTGGAAGGGCGAGTTGGATCCCAAGGTGTCGCCATCGGAGTTCACGCAGCGGCTCATCGAGGCGCTGGGTGAGGCGAGGAAGCGGGACCGCGAACGGCGGGTCACGACGGTCGGGCCCCACCGTGATGAACCGATCCTGTTGCTCGACGGCCATGACTCTCGCTATCACGCCAGCCAGGGAGAGCAGCGCACGTTGACACTGAGTCTGCGGGTGGCATCCCACCGAGCGATCACGGACCTGATCGATCGGCCGCCGATTCTGCTCCTCGACGACGTGTACTCGGAGCTCGACCCATCACGTGCCGCAGCACTCACCAGGTCGTTGCCGCCTGCGCAGACGCTGGTGACGACCGCGGATCCGACCGACGTGCCACTGGAGGGTGCGGCCTGGCGCATCGAAGACGGAGCCGTCACCCGGAGACAGGAATGACGACACCGAGACGCGGCAAGAGCGAGCCGCTCCCGATCGACGACACACTCCGGCGGCTCCTCGACCGGCTGGGTGTGGTGGAGGCTTCGTTGTGGAATCGCATCCGTGACGAATGGACGGACCTGTCCGGCTCGCCGTGGGCGACGCAGACGAGGCCGGTCGGGATGCAGGGTCACAAGCTGGTTCTGGAGGCGTCCAGCCCTCAGGCGGTGGCCATGTTGCGATACGGGACCACGGGGCTGACCCACCGTCTGAACGCTCAACTCGGGGACGACGTGATCTCTGAGGTGGTCGTGAAACCACCGAGCCGACAGGGCGGTTGACTGGCCTCCACGAGACCTGTACAACCCGGGAGTCGACCAGTCCCTCACGACCGCCCGTTTTCGACGATCTGGAGGCGCTGAAAGCTTGGGGACGGGCGGCGCCATCGCTAGAATTACACGAGTGAATTTCGACCCGTCTCGGTCCCGCGACGAGAGCTGTGAGACAGCTCCGGACGACGCTGTACGAAACCGATGACGGCGGGGGAAACCGCCAGTTCACGTCGGCCTCGACCGACCCGCCAGCCAGTGAGGTTCTGACATGTCAACCAATGGTTCGTCGAGCTACGACGCAGGACAGATCACCGTTCTCAAGGACCTGGAGCCCGTCCGGAAGCGGCCGGGCATGTACATCGGATCCACGGGCCCGCGCGGTCTGCATCACCTGATCTGGGAAGTCGTCGACAACGCCGTCGACGAGGCCATGGCCGGTTTCTGTGACCGCATCGAGGTCACCATCCTCGAGTCCGGCGGAGTCAAGGTCACCGACAATGGGCGCGGCATCCCCGTGGCACGTCACGCCGAGACCAAGGAGTCCGCTCTTACGACGGTGCTGACCAAGCTCCACGCCGGCGGCAAGTTCGAACAGGGCGCCTACACGGTGTCGGGTGGGCTCC
>CBDTYK010000144.1:0-4744 GCA_965364595.1 uncultured bacterium | reverse complement strand
GGTCGAGCCCGAGGATGTTGCTGTCTCTGAGCCGGAGCCTGTCGAGCACGTCCCCATCATCACCGACGAGCCCGAGACCGCCTCGGAAGAGCCTGCCGAGGGCCGGGCGGCCGATGAACCAGTCGAGAGTGACCCGGGCGCATCGGAGGCCGCTCCTGTCGAGGAGCCTGCTCTCTCGCCGGAGCCGGCCCCGACGCCCGAGCCCGCCGACGATCGCGACGTCGCCGTCGAGAAGGTGAAGGAGATCGCGGCTCGTACGTCTGGGGGTCGTGAGGTCATGAACGACGATCTCAAGAAGATCCACGGTGTGGGCCCAAAGATCGAGAAGCTGTTGAAGAGCATGGGGATCACGTCCTTCCTCCAGGTGGCGAATTTCACACCGGAGGACATCGAAACGGTGACGCTCGCACTCAACGCCTTCCCCGGAAGGATCGAGCGTGACGACTGGGTGGGATCGGCCGACGAGCTGTATCGAGAGAAGTACGAGACCGATTGATGCCGGCCGACTTTCGAACGGATGCTCTCGAGTAGGAGTGAATCACGAGTTCGAAACAGACGCCGGTCGGCCGGATGCTTCCGCCGCACACCAAGTCATGGTGTCGTGTACCACCCTTGGTCAGCTTGTCAGCAGCGCTCGTTTCCAGCTCTCATCGTTGAGAGCCAAGAGCCAGACTCAGTCGCCGAGGCAGATGTCGAGGCGTCGGGCCGACTCGATCCACGGGTGGTCGAGCGGGACCGTCTTCCTGTTGCCGGCGATCTCCGACAGGGGGACTTCGACGGCCTGTCCATCTCGCATCGCAATCATCACTCCGGTCGTTCCTTCTGCGATTGCGTCCGCCGCGGCGGTGCCCAGCTGCGTGGCGAGCAACCGGTCGGCGGTGGTCGGTGAGCCGCCTCGCTGAACGTGGCCGAGGATCGTGACGCGAGCCTCGAGTCCGGTGAGCTCTTCGAGCTGTTCGGCGAGGCGCTCGGTGGAGTGCTTGCGGCCGGTTTCGAAGGCGGCCAGCTTGGCCTTGAGCTTGCTGTCGTCGGCGCCCTTGTCCAGAGCATCGATCGCATGGCGGAGCTCATCTCGATGCTTCCGATTGTCAGCAGACATGGCTCCCTCTGCCACCGCGACGATCGAGAAACTGGAACCTCCCGCCTTTCGCTGGAGGATCGAGTCCGCCACCGCCTGGACTTCGAACGGGATCTCCGGAAGCAGGATGGCATCGGCTCCGCCGGCGAGCCCTGCACCGAGTGTGAGCCAGCCGGTGTTGTGGCCCATGACCTCGGCGATCATGATCCGGTGATGCGAGTGGGCGGTCGAGTGGAGGCGGTCGATCGCGTCGGTGGCGATCCCCATGGCTGTGTCGTACCCGAACGTCGTGTCGGTACCCCAGACGTCGTTGTCGATCGTCTTCGGGAGGGTGACGACCGGAACGCCGACCTTGTGGAGGCGATAGGCGTTCTTCATGGTGCCCCCGCCGCCGAGACAGACGACCGCCGAGAGGTCGTGCTCTTCGACGACTCGTTGGATCATCGGTCGCATGTCGATTCGTTGGCCGTCCCCGACATCCACTTTGTGCACCTTGATCCGGCTGGTCCCCAGAATCGTCCCACCCCTTGACAGGATGCCCGAGAGCGAGTCACCGTCCAGCCGTACATGCCTGTTCTGGATGAGACCGGTGAAGCCGTCCTTGAATCCGATCACGTGCATGCCGTAGCGTCGCTGGGCTGCTTTGCCGACCGCGCGGATGGCGGCATTCAGACCCGGCGAGTCTCCGCCGGCAGTGAGGATCCCGATCGTGTTTGCCATGATCGGGGAGCGTAGGCGGAACGCTCACGGGCGGGTAATGCGATCACCTCGGGCCCTGGAGGGCGATGGGTGGCTACGCACGCGGAAGTGCCCCTGTTCCAGCGACAGCGACCGCGGTAGGGGCGTCCGCTTGCGGCGCCCGCAGCGCATCCCGGTCCACCTGTTGGTCAACCAGCAGGCGCGGAGCGGCTCTCGTGGTGGCTTCGGGCGAGGGTTGCGCGCACGTTGGTTTCCTCTGTTCTTGGGACAGCGACCACCCTGAGTTGGGTGCGGTGGGTCCAGAACCATGGAGTTCTCACTGTCCCAAGAACGCCGACTGGTCGGCCGCCCTCTTCGACGAGTGCTGCCGCCCGCAGGTTGCGCGCCCGACCGTCGTTCTTGTCAATCGGGCACCCACCTACCGGGCCGGTCTGCGGGGGTGCGTGCTCGGTCACCTCTCGACAAGAACTCCTTCCGTGAATTGGTCGAGCCGCGGAACGTGAAACGTGTGCCGCGAAACGTGAGGAGTCAGTGCGCCAGTCGGCGGGGGATGGCGTTGCGGTAGGTCTCGGTGGCGACGTCCAGGTCGACGGCGCCACGGGCACCCTTGCGTTCGAAGCTGATCTCGCTGCCGCCGAAGATGCCGATCCGAGACGCTGGCAGACCGGCGTCGGCGGCGATAGCGGCAACTGCCTCGGTGTGTTCGGATGGGACCGCGGCGATGAATCGGTGGGGATCCTCACAGAACAGGCTGCGCCAATCGCCGTAGCTCGCGGTGACCCCGACCTGCGATGCGATGCACAGCTCCGCGACCGACATGATGAGGCCGCCGTCGGAGATGTCGTGCATCGCTGGGCTCAGGCCTTCGGAGGCGAGCTTCGTTGCCACCTCGATGGCCGCCTTGGCCATGGTCGGGTCCGGCGGGCTCGGGCGCCCTCCGATATGACCGAACGTGATCTGTTCGAAGGCCGAACCTGCGAGATTGATCGCCCATTCCGGTCCGAAGAGCCACAACTCCATCCCGTCCGTCGCCCGATCGTGGCGGGGCGGGTTCTCGGGCATGGGGTCTGCCAACCCGAGCAGTCCGACGACCGGCGTCGGGTAGATGTCGAGCCCGTCCGTCTCGTTGTAGAAGCTGACGTTCCCGCCGACCACCGGGATGCCGAGACGCTCGCAGGCATCGGAGATGCCTTCGACCGTCTCGCGGAATTGCCACATCACGTCCGGCTTCTCCGGGTTCCCGAAGTTCAGGTTGTCGACCACCGCCATCGGCTTGGCCCCGGTCATCGCAACGTTCAACGCCGCCTCGGGCGCCACCACGCCACGGGTCGAGGTAGCAGAGCCGTCCGTTGCCGTCGGTCGAGACGGCGAGCCCCTTGGTCGTTCCCTTGATTCGGAGAAGGGAGCCGTCGTTGCCGGGGCCGACGACCGTGTTGAGGAACAGCATGTGGTCGTACTGCTCGTACGCCCAGGCCGGCGAGGCGATCGATGGGTCGTCGAGCAGTTTGAGCATTGCGTCCGCGATCCCTGGCCGCGTCACGAACGTGAGCGTGTTCGACCAGAGATCCTCCATCCAACCCGGCTCTCCGAGCGGGCGGTCGTACTTCGGAGCATCCTCGGACAGCGACGCGGCGGGCAGCTGGGCGACGAGCACGCCGTCGTGGTACACGTCGAGAGATCCGCCGACCTTGACCTCGCCCACGACCGACGCATCGATCTCCCACTTCTCGGCCACGGCCAGCACGGCGTCGACGTTGTCGGGATGCACGAACGCCATCATCCGCTCCTGCGATTCGGACATCAGCAGCTCAGGGGCGGTCATGCCGTCCTCGCGGACGTGTACTTGGTTCAGGTCGACGCTCATCCCCGCATTCGCACGGGCGGCCGGCTCGGAGAAGGCGCACGAGAGCCCGGCGGCACCGAGGTCTTGGACTCCGACCACCAGCTTCTCGCGGTAGAGCTCGAGGCAGGCCTCGATCAGCTTCTTCTCTTCGAACGGGTCGCCGACCTGGACCGAGGGGCGTTTCGTTCCGGACTCCTCATCGAAGCTCGCCGAGGCCAGGACCGAGGCGCCCCCGATGCCGTCCCGGCCGGTGGCGGCCCCCAGCAGGACGGCGATCGAGCCGGGCTCGCCGGCGGTGCCCAAGACGAGCTCGTCCTCGCGGAGGATGCCCAGGCACATGACGTTCACGAGCGGGTTGCCCGTGTAGCACTCCTCGAAGGCGATCTCGCCTCCGACCGTGGGGACTCCCACGGCGTTGCCGTATCCGGCGATCCCGGCGACGACGCCGTTCAACAGATACCGGTTCTTCGGCTGGTCGAGCGGACCGAAGCGGATCTGATCCCACAGGGCGATCGGCCGGGCGCCCATGGTGAAGACATCCCGGAGGATTCCACCCACCCCGGTCGCCGCTCCCTGATAGGGCTCCACGAACGACGGGTGGTTGTGGCTCTCGATGCGGAGTGCAGCGAGCCATCCATCGCCCAGATCCACGACCCCGGCGTTCTCACCGGGCCCGACGACGACCCACGGCGCCTCGGTGGGGAACCGGGCCAGGTGGGTGCGGGACGACTTGTACGAGCAGTGCTCGGACCACATCACCGAGTACATCGCGAGTTCGGCGGAGCGGGGCTCGCGGACGAGGATCTCGCAGACGCTCCCGTACTCGTCGTCGGTCATGCCGAGGAGGCGGTGAACCGGAGGTGGGGAATCGTCGGTTGGCTCCTCAGGGAGCGCGTTCTCTTCGGGTGCCAGCTCGGTGTTCTGTGTCATTGCCGCAATCGGTCGACGCCGCCCGAGAGGATAGGTCGGGATGGCCGGTGCGTCGCTGAGCCCACTGGACTATCCGATCACTCGTGTCGAACGCTGCCGCCCGGCGTCACCTTGCCACCCTGGAGTGCCTCGGCGAACGACGTCGTCGCCTGCAGCGCGACGATGTCGCTCGGCATCTCGATCCCGGCGTCGTC
>CBDTYK010000143.1:0-4748 GCA_965364595.1 uncultured bacterium | reverse complement strand
CGATGAGTTCGTCGCAATGTGCGAGCGCAAGACCGACCAGGCCGTCCCAATCGTCGTCTTCACCTGAGCCCGGAACCCTGAACCCAGAACTCAGAACCCTCAACTGCCAGAATGGCTCGGTGCCATCCATCGAAGTACTCACCGGCGACCCCTTTGCCTGGGAGGTTCGTGGTGCCCGCTCTGCCGTTGCGATCGGCGTGTTCGACGGTGTGCATCTGGGACACCAGCAGGTGCTCCGCACGCTCACGAAGCGGGCGGAAGAAGTGAACGGCGTGGCGGTGGCTCTCACGTTCGACCCCCATCCGCTGGAGTTCGTCGATCCGGACCGCGCCCCGAAGCTCCTCACGTCGATCGACGAACGGGCGGCGGTGATGGAGGCATGCGGTGTCGGCATCCTGGGGGTCCTGCCGTTCGTGCAGATCCGTGATCTCGAGCCCCACCTGTTCGTCGCCGAGATCCTCTCGTATCGCCTGAACGCCGCGTGGGTCGCAGTCGGTGGCAACTTCCGCTTCGGTCACAACCGCTCGGGTGACCCTGCGCTCCTGAAGCGCACCGGGGTCGAACACGGTTTCGAGGTCGATGTCGTCTCCATGATCGGTGACGACGAACACGACATCGTGTCGTCTACCCGGATCAGGGGCGAGCTCGCTCACGGCAGGGTCCACGATGCGGCGCGGCTTCTCGGTCGGCGCTTCAGCCTGACAGGACCGGTCGTCCACGGCGACGCTCGGGGGCGCTCGATCGGCTTCCCGACCGCCAATCTCCACATCCCGGATCGCATGGCCGTGCCTGTCGACGGTGTGTACGCAGTGTTCAGCCACCTCGGTGATCGCCGATTGCCTTCGGTCGCCAACATCGGGGTGCGACCGACATTCGGAGTGAATGCCAGAGCCGTCGAGATCCACATCCTCGACTTCGCCGAGGACATCTACGGCGAAGAAGTCACGATCGAGTTCGTCGATCGAATTCGGGATGAGCAACGCTTCGAGTCTCTCGACGAACTGGTCGCTCAGATCGCCGTGGATGTGGCAGAGGCTCGAAGGCTTCTGAGCGAGAGGAATGGACGCAATGACTGAACGCGCGTTCTCGGCGTCGCCGTACGAACGGTCGTACGGGTTCTGCCGGGCAGTCCGCAGCGGGGATCGGATCGAGGTCTCGGGCACCGCGCCGATCCCTCAGGATGGTTCGCCTGTGCCGGAGAGTGCGTTCGAACAAATGGTGTTGTGCGGTCACATCGCCGTCGAAGCGCTGCGGCAACTCGGTGCCGAGGTCACCGACGTCATCCGGACACGGATGTTCATCACGTCGGCCTCGGATCAGGACGAGATCGGGCGAGCTCACCAGCAGGTGTTCGGAGCGGCCTCTCCCGCGTCGACGATGGTCGTGGTAGCGGGACTGCTCGATCCGAGCTGGAAGGTCGAGATCGAAGTCGAAGCGCAGACCGCGAAAGAATCAACTCGATAGCCATACGCAATGCGTATCATTGCGTTGTGACTTCACAAGACGACGGCAACTCGACACTCATCGCCGACGATGTCGAACGAGAGCGCCTGGTGCTCCATCCGGTCGGCGAACTCGACTATTTCACCGCACGCAATCTGCTCGATGCGCTCAAGCGACACCTGAGCTCCTACCACACCCAGATCGTCCTCGACCTGACGTCGCTCAGCTTCTGCGACTCGAGCGGGGTGTCGCTGGCATCCAGCATCGGCTCGCTCGCCGCAGACCGGGGTATCGGCTTCGAGTTGCGTCGCGCAGACAACCACGTCGGGCGAGTCTTCGAGCTCCTCCCGACCTGAAACCCTCCGGATTGGTTCAGCATCCGAGCACGTGGTAACGTTTGCGGCGTCCACGGCGACAACCCCCCTCAACGAAGATCTAGGTTTTTCGCGTATGAAGACAACTCAAGAAATCATCACCGAGTACGGAGCCCATGACTCTGACACCGGTTCGCCGGAAGTCCAGGTGGCGCTGCTCTCCGAGCGGATCAACCACCTCACCGAGCACCTCCGCACTCACAAGCACGACCACCACAGCCGCCGCGGGCTGCTGATGATGGTCGGTCGCCGCAGGCGACTGCTGAACTACCTCAGACGCACCGATGTCGAGCGCTACCGCAAGCTGATTGCGTCGCTCGGCCTCCGTCGCTGAATCAACCTGTTGGAGGAGCGGATTGCCGCTCCTCCATCTCGTTGCACCAAATCGTGCAGCGATGAGATCCAGCCTCAGCGCTGGGATCACCGGTCGACAGACCGCATGAACCCGGAGCGAGACCGGTTGCTAGTCGCCACGTTTCGATCATCGAAGCGTGACCACTGGTAACGGGTTCGCTCCACCCGACAACACAAGGAGAAACCGTGCCAGAAACCACGGTCACCGGCCAGATCGGCGGCAAGACGCTGTCGTTCTCGACCGGCAAACTCGCCGGCCTCGCCGACGGATCCGTCGTCGCCCGCCTGGGCGACGGCATCGAAATGCTCGTCACCGCCACCGCCAACAAGCGCTTGCGTGAGGGGATCGACTTCTTTCCGCTCACCGTCGACTTCGAAGAGCGGATGTATGCAGCCGGAAAGATCCCGGGCTCGTTCTTCCGCCGGGAAGGTCGTCCCTCAGAAGACTCGATCCTGGCGTGTCGCCTGATCGACCGCCCACTCCGCCCCTCGTTCGCAGACGGATTCCGATGTGAGACGCAGGTCGTCATCACGTCGCTCGCCGTCGACGAAGACAATCCGTTCGACGTGCTGTCGCTCAACGGTGCGTCCGCTGCCCTCTCGGTCAGCCCGATTCCGTTCCAGGGCCCGATCGGTGGCATCCGGCTCGCACTGAAGGACGGGGACTGGATCCCCTTCCCCACCTATGAGGATCTCGACGAGGCGGTGTTCGACCTCGTGGTTGCAGGTCGTCGGAACCCCGACACCGGTGAGATCGACATCATGATGGTGGAGGCAGGCTCCACCCCGGGTGGTGTCGAACTCATCCAGGAAGGCGCACCGGCCTCCGACGAGGACACGGTTGCTCGCGGCCTCGAGGAGTCGAAGCAGTACATCGCACAGCTGATCGACCTCCAGAACGAGCTCGCATCCAAGGTCGACATCCCAGAAGTCGAGTGGCCGCTTGCGATCGACTACACCGACGAGATCCGTGATCGGGTCGCACAGATCGCCGGCTCGAAGCTGCACGACGTGATCCGCATCGCCGACAAGACCGAGCGCGGTAACGCCGAGTCGGTGGCTCGTGACGAGACGATGGCGGAGCTCGGCTTCGCCGAGCATGACACCGAGTCGATCGAGCAGGCCAAGCGCGCGTTCAAGTCCGTGATGAAAGAGATGATGCGTGCCCGTGTCGTCAACGAAGGCATCCGGATGGACGGACGCGGCCCCGCCGACATCCGTCCGCTCAGCGCCGAGGTCGGCGTCGTAGCGCGGACTCACGGCTCCGGCCTGTTCCAGCGTGGCGAAACGCAGGTGCTGAACCTCACGACGCTCGGCATGCTCCGTATGGAGCAGCAGCTCGACACACTCGGGATCATCGAGTCCAAGCGCTACATGCACCACTACAACTTCCCGCCCTTCTCGGTCGGTGAAGCCGGATTCATGCGAGGCCCGAAGCGCCGTGAGATCGGTCACGGAGCGCTCGCCGAGAAGGCTGTCCTGCCGGTCGTTCCCGACGCCGACGAGTTCCCGTACGCCTTGCGTCTGGTCTCAGAGGTCCTCAGCTCCAACGGCTCGACGTCGATGGCGTCTGTGTGCGCATCGACGCTGTCGCTGATGGACGCCGGTGTGCCGATCATCGAGCCGGTCGCGGGCATCGCCATGGGACTGATCTCGGTCGACGGCAAGTACGCGACCCTCACCGACATCATCGGTGCCGAGGACGCCCTCGGGGACATGGACTTCAAGGTCGCCGGAACCGCAAACGTGATCACTGCGCTGCAGCTCGACACCAAGCTCGCCGGCCTGCCGTCAGACGTGCTCTCAGGAGCCCTGTCGCAAGCCAAGGACGCACGCCTCAAGATCCTCGACGTCATGAAACAGGCGATTGCAGCTCCTCGCGAGGAGCTCAACAAGTACGCGCCGCGTATCGAGTCGATCGAGATCCCGAAGGACAAGATCGGCGAGGTCATCGGCCCCAAGGGCAAGGTGATCCGCGAGATCGAGGAAGAGACCGGTGCGACGCTCGAGATCGTCGAGGAAGGCAACATCGGAATCGTTCGGATCGCCTCCAACGACAAGGACGTCCTCGAAGACGCCAAGATGCGCGTCATGATGATCGCGAATCCGCCCGAGCCCGACCTCGGCGAGGACTACGAGGGAACCGTCGTGAACATCACGAAGTTCGGTGCCTTCATCAACATCATCCCAGGACGTGACGGTCTGTTGCACATCTCCAAGATCGACCGTGAGCGCCGTGTCGACCAGGTCGAGGACTACCTCGAGCTCGGTCAGAAGGTCAACGTCAAGCTCACCGAGATCGACGACCGCGGGAAACTGTCACTCGAGCTCGCCGAAGGCGAGAAGCTCGAGCCGTCAGAGGCTGCAAAGGCCCGAGGTGGTTCGAGCTCCGGCGGCGATGGCGGCGGTGGCGGACGCGACCGCGGTGATCGCGGTGGACGCGATCGTGGTGATCGCGGTGGACGCGACGGCGGCAAGCGCAGCGGCGATCGTGACGGTGGAGGCCGAGGGCGTGATCGTGGCGGTCGATCCGACCGCGACGGACGCGGCCAGAGCCCACGCGGCGACGACGCGAAG
>CBDTYK010000142.1:0-4762 GCA_965364595.1 uncultured bacterium | reverse complement strand
CGTCGACCGTGACGGCGATCAGGCCCGAACGGGTCGACACGATGAGCGTGTCTTGGTCGGATTCCAGTTCGGCCCGCAGCCCGACGACCTTTGCAAGGCTGATGACGGGGACGCTCTCGTTGCGGAACGGAACCGTCGGCGCGCCGTCGATGATCGTCTGGCTCGAGGAGATCGTGACGCTCCCGAGTACCGACGCAGCCGGAAGTGCGAAGAATGTGTGACCGACGGCCACGATCACGACGTCCTGGAGGATCAGAGAGCGAGGCAGATCGAGCGTGACGGACGTGCCACGACCCCGCGCCGAGCGAATCTCCACGGACCCTCCGACCCTGTCGGCGGCGTCGGCGACGAGTGCCAGACCCTCGCCCGTGCCGCTGAACTCGGTCACCTTCGACACCGTCGTGAAGCCCGCACGGAACAGGTGGGACTCGACCTCGGACTTGCCGGTACTGAGGCCTCGTTGCCGAGCTAGGGCCTCGACCTCTTCCCACGCCACACCGCGGCCGTCGTCGCCGACCTCGATGATCAACCGCTCGTCACGGATCTCGGCTGCCAACGTCACCGTTCCGGTCGCAGGCTTGCCGGCGGCGAGTCGTTCTGCGGCAGACTCGATCCCGTGGTCGATCGCATTGACGACGAGGTGCCGGAGCGGCTCGCGGATCAGATCTACGATCTGGCGGTCGATCATGAGATCGGTTCCGCTCATCTCGAAGGTGACGTCTTTGTCGAGTTTCCTGCTGAGGAACCGTGAGAGCTGGGGAAAGGTCGATGCTGCCTCGCCGACGGGGATGTTGGCCAGCGACACGGCCCAGTCCTGGAGTTGGGCGACCTCGGTCGAGAGTCGCGAGAGCTGGCCTCGCCATGCGACCATCAGCTTGTGCGGATCTGCTCCCTCGATCGCCACATGCGTGAGGTCTGCCAGCGCCTCGGTCTCGAGCCCGATCTCGACGGCTCGGTTGATGAGTTGGTAGAGGTCACCGGTGTCGACCCTCGTCACCGTGCTCGACAGTTCGTCCTTGAGGCCCCTGAGAAGCCCACCGAGCTCGGATTCGGCGAGGTCGCGGCCCCCGGGACGCGAGAGGCGGTCGATCTGCTTCGGTTCTTCGATCTGCTGCGGCGGGCTCGGGAGCGGGAGCGGAGCCTCGACCGTGCGAACACTCTGACCGGGCTGCGGCGTCGATCGAGGCGGAGGTATGACCGGGTCCTGTTCGATCGATTCGGCGATCCTCGACAGCTCGTCGGTGGCATCGGCGAGATCGGATCGATGCCGGACGTCGCGAGCAGCATCAGGCAGCAGCTTCGCGGTCGATTCGAGCGCTTGTGCGACTTCGTTGGTGGGTTGCAGGTCCTTGCTCCGGATCAGCTTCCACACACGCTCGAGTCCCGCGGCCGCGGCGCCGAGATCGGCCTTTCCGATCATGTTCGCCGAGCCCTTCAACGTATGGGCATCACGAACCAGATCGTCGAGCAGTTCCGGATCCACCACGGTCCTGAACAAGTCCCCGGCGCCGCTGATCAGACGCTCGGAACGCTCGTCGATTTCGTTCAGAAAGATCTCAATGAGGTCCGGCGATTCAGCCCAGTTCAACGATTACACCTCTCAGATGACACCGTAGCTATCGGACGGTGACTAGCCCACCTGAAGGGAGTTCGGGGTGCTGAGTCGTGAGTTGTGAGTTCCCCAAGACCCAGAACTCAGAACCCAGAACTCATTGCTATTCCCACTCGATGGTGGCGGGGGGTTTCGACGAGATGTCGTAGGCCACCCGGTTGATGCCGTCGACCTCGTTGATGACCCGGTTGGAGATCTTCTCCAACAGCTCGTAGGGCAGGCGCGCCCAATCGGCGGTCATGGCGTCCTCGCTGGTCACCGCACGCACGATCAGCGGATGGGCATAGGTGCGGCCATCTCCCTGCACGCCCACAGAACGGATCGCCGGCAAGACCCCGAACGCCTGCCAGATCTCCCGCTCCAATCCGGCACGGCGGATCTCTTCGGTGACGACAGCGTCGGCCTCCCGCAGGATTTCGAGCCGCTCACGGGTGATGTCGCCGATGATTCGCACGGCGAGCCCCGGTCCGGGGAAAGGCTGGCGCCACACGATGTCCTCGGGAAGGCCGAGTTCGGCCCCCACCGCCCGGACCTCGTCCTTGAACAGGTCCCGCAGTGGCTCGACCAGCTCGAACGTCATGTCGTCTGGGAGCCCACCCACGTTGTGATGGCTCTTGATCTTCGCCGCAGATCCCGTCCCCGACTCGATGACGTCGGGATAGAGCGTTCCTTGGACCAGGAAGCGGGCATCGGAGAGCTCGGCCGCGGCATCCTCGAACACCCGGATGAAGGTCTCGCCGATGATCTTCCGCTTCTCTTCGGGGTCGGTCACGCCGGCGAGCAGATCGATGAATCGGTCGGCTGCGTCGACGTGGACGAGGTCGATCTTGAAATGGTCCCGGAAGGTGTCGACGACCTGTTCCGCCTCGCCCTTCCTGAGGAGGCCGTGGTCCACGAAGATGCACGTCAGCTGGTCGCCGACCGCCTCGTGCACGAGCGCAGCAGCCACCGAGGAGTCGACGCCACCCGACAGACCGCAGATGATCCGCTCCTCTCCCACCTGCGAACGGATCGATGCGACCGCGTTCTCGATGATCGAGTGACCGGTCCAGTTCGGCAGGGCATCGCACGCGTCGTAGAGGAACCGCTTGAGAACGTCCATGCCTCGGACCGTGTGGACCACCTCTGGGTGGAACTGCACGCCGTAGATGCCTCGCTCACGGTTCTCCATTGCAGCGACAGAGGCGTTCGGCGTCGAGGCGGTCGCCACGAACCCCTCGGGAACCTGAGCGACGGAGTCGCGGTGACTCATCCAGACGGTCTGTTCGAGCGGTAGCTTCGAGAACAAGAGACATTGGTCCGACGAGATCTCCATCTCGGCTTTCCCGAACTCTCCGAGGCCGGTGTTCTCGACGTTGCCGCCGAGCAGGTCGGCGATCAGCTGGTGGCCGTAGCAGATGCCGAGCACCGGGATACCGAGGTCGAGGATGCCGGAATCGATCCGGTAGGCGTCGTCGGCGTAGACCGAGTCCGGCCCGCCTGACAGGATGATCCCGGCTGGTTTGCGAGCAGCGACCTCGTCTGCGCTGATCGTGCGCGGCACGATCTCGGAGTAGACGTTGGCCTCTCGGACCCGGCGAGCGATCAGTTGGGCGTATTGGGCTCCGAGATCGACGACGAGGATCTGGTCGAAGTCGGTGGTCATCCCATCCCCACGCCTTGGCTCCGTTGGAGGGACTTGCCCTCGGTCTGGAGACTGGGCGCGATCATCACTTCGGCCTTCTGGAACTCCTTGATGTCCGAATATCCCGTCGTGGCCATGGACACTCGTAGGGCACCGAACAGGTTCTTCCGCCCGTCGTTCTCGTCGGCGGGGCCTACGAGGATCTCCTCGAGTGACCCGAGGTTGCCCACTTCTACCCTCGCACCGCGGGGAAGGTCCGGATGGAACGTGGCCATCCCCCAGTGATAGCCCTTGCCCGGGGCCTCTTCCGCAGAAGCAAGTGGAGACCCGATCATCACCGCATCGGCGCCGCATGCGATCGCCTTGGCGACATCTCCACCCTTGCGCATCCCGCCATCGGCGATGACGTGCACGTAGCGGCCGGTTTCGTCGAGATACCTGATCCTGGCGCCGGCAGCATCTGCGATCGCAGTGGCCTGCGGCACACCCACGCCGAGCACGCCTCGAGTGGTGCATGCAGCGCCCGGACCGACGCCGACGAGAACGCCGACTGCACCCGTGCGCATCAGGTGGAGTGCCGTGGAATACGAAGCGCAGCCTCCGACGATCACCGGCACCTCACACTCGGCGATGAACTCCTTGAGGTTCAGGACGCCGCCCCTCGTCGACACGTGCTCGGCGGAGACCACCGTTCCCTGGATGACGAGGATGTCGAGACCGGCGGAGAGGGCGTGCGGCGACAGCTCCTCCACTCGCTGCGGTGTGAGACTTGCGGCGGTCACGATCCCTGCGGCCTTCATCTCCGAGACGCGCTGACCGACCAGATCGGGGTTGATCGGCTGGAGGTAGATCTCCTGCATCCGCTTCGTCGCCTTCTCGGTGTCGAGTTTGGCAATCTCGTCGAAGTACGGCTGAGGGTCCTCGTAGCGGGTCCAGAGGCCTTCGAGGTTGAGCACGCCGAGACCACCGAGGCGCCCGATCGAGATCGCGGTGGCCGGGCTGAGCGCACCGTCCATCGCCGATCCGAGCATCGGGAGGTCGAAGCTGAAGGCATCGAGCTGCCAGCTGATGTCGATGTCGTCGGGGTCGCGGGTCCGTCTGCTCGGGACGATCGCGATGTCGTCGAATCCAAAGGCCTGTCGCCCGGCCTTGCCGATACCGATTGAGATTTCCACCGTGATCCTCCGCCTCACACAGGTGTAATTCCGAAGCTCCGAGGCTACCACTCTCACCTGCGTCGAACGAGAACGCGATTTGCAAGGCTGTTGGCCGTGGGCGTACGGCAGCTCGATGTCCGTATCGGCCCCGGGGGCCTCATCGGACGCATGATGTTCGTATCGGCCTGGCGGCCTCCCGAACGCCAGATGGCCTCCGGCCGCTCCCCCTGCATCCACAACACGACTCCGCAGAGGCACGCACCCCATTTCGACTCCAAGAAACGCGTGTTTCGCACGAACCGTGAGGCGTGCGGAGCACATCCAGCGTCATGACGAGGCCCCCGGGCCGAGGCACGACATCGAGCGCAA
>CBDTYK010000141.1:0-4765 GCA_965364595.1 uncultured bacterium | reverse complement strand
ATCTGGACCCGGTCCCCGGTCTGGTGTTCGACGACGTTCGCGATGCTGCGCAACGAGCGAAGGAGCTGCTCGACGAGCTCGACATCACCGGCCACGTGAAGACGACCGGGAGCAAGGGACTGCACATCTATGTGCGGCTGCTTCCGCAATGGGACTCCTATGAAGTGCGGTCTGCGGCGGTGGCGTTCGCCCGGGAGCTGGAACGCCGCCACCCGGAACGGATCACGGCGGCCTGGTGGAAGGAGGAGCGTGGTGACCGCGTCTTCGTCGACTTCAACCAGAACGCCCCCCACAAGACCGTCTTCGGAGCATGGAGCGTCCGCGCCAGGGTGGGTGCACAGGTCTCGACGCCGATCGGTTGGGACGAGCTGGCTGAAGTCGACCCTGATCAGCTGACGATGGACGTGGTCCCCGGTCAACTGGCCGAGCGCGGCGATCCCTGGGAGGGGATCAACGAGGACCCGCAGGATCTCGAGCCACTCCTCGCCATGCATCGGGCGGACATGGAGGCGGGGCTGATGGACGCCCCGTGGCCGCCGGTGTACCCGAAGCAACCGAACGAACCGCCGCGCGTCGCCCCCAGTCGGGCACGCAAGGAGTGACAGCGGCCCCAACCCAGGGTTGGGGGCGGTCAAATGCGCGGTCTCCAACCCTGGGTTCGGGACGTTTCAGCGGGGGTAGTTGGCGGCGACGTTGACGCTGACCATCAGGGCGACGAGGGTCTTGGCCTTGGGGCTGACCAGCCCGGCGACCGTCCCGGCGACCACAGGAGCGGGATGAGCGGCAACCACCAGCTCCGCGGTTCCCTTCAGCTTCTGACGGATCAACGAGCCCGCCACCGCGCCCAGAAGAGCGGGCAGTGCAATCGAAAGCAGTTTCTTCATGGCTCCCACCCTATCGGCGTACGATCCGATCATGTCCGAGATCCAGATCGAACGCGGCGACATCACCGTCCAGGACACCGACGCCATCGTGAATGCAGCCAATGAGGCTCTCGCCGGCGGGGGTGGCGTCGACGGGGCGATCCACGCCGCCGCCGGCCCCGGATTGTTGGCGGCCTGTCGAGACATCCCCGAGATCCGGCCCGGCGTGCGATGCCCGACCGGGGAAGCCCGGCTGACGCCGGGGTTCGATCTCCCTGCGAAGTTCGTGATCCACACGGTCGGTCCCCGCTATTCGATGCCCGATGCTCCGGCCCTGCTGGAGTCGGCGTTCTCGGCGTCGCTGACGCTGGCTTCGGAGCATCCCGAAATCCGGAGCGTTGCGCTTCCGGCCGTCAGTTGTGGGATCTACGGATATCCGGTGGACGAAGCGGCGCCGATTGCGTTCTCGGTTGCCCATCGGGGTTCATGGGATCTCGGTGTGATCCGCTTCGTGCTGTTCTCCGAACAGCATCACTCGGCGTTCGTTGCCGCGTCGGTTTCGTGAGCCGCCCAATGTGATTCCAGCGCTGCCGTCGTGCGGGCGAGGTCGTCCCAATGCGGCAGTCCGAGCGTGTCAGAGATCCGGACCGCCTTCCAGTGACCCCCGGCATCGGTGAGGAACTCGGGCATGCGGATGAACCCGGTGAAGGGGTCGCGGTCGTAGAGAATCAGACTCGGCACGTCGACGTGCCGGTAGAGCAATTCGACCGCATCACGACTGAACAGCTCACCGGAGAGAAAGGCGAGCGGAGCGAACCGGGCACCCGGCTGATGGGAGGTGTGGTAGGCGTGTTCGACCATCCCTTCACCGACCGGGCCGTTGAAACTGCGGGAGAGGAAGAACTCGATCGAGCGACGGCTGGCGATCACGTCGAAGATCGCCTGGGACCAGACCGGGACGCGCAACACACCTCCGATGTTCGGCTGCGCGCCAGGGTTGCCGTACCCGGTCGGGGAGATCACCGTCAGGCTGGCGAATCGCTCAGGATGTCGGATCGCTGCTCGTGCGGCGAACTCCGACGACAACGAGAGCGCAACGACGTGTGCGGGTTCACCGATCACCTCCAGGACGTTGGAGATGGCATCGGCCATCAGCTGAGGGGTGTAGCGGCGATCCCCTCGGCTGGAATGCCCGTAGCCGGGCAGGTCGAGCGCGTACACGGAGCGACGGGACGCGAAGTGCTCGAACAGGGGCTTCATCTCGTACGCCGAAGCGGCGGCGTTCACCGAATGGACCAGCAGCACAGGTGCATCGCGTGCGGCGACCCGGCGATACACCGTAACGGTGCCTCCGGAGCCATCACCAGTATCGAACCGGTCACCGTCGAGTGAGGGTGGGAGCTCGACATCATGGTCGACTCCGAACCGACTCCACGCAATGACCGAGCCGGCTGCCGATACTGCGAGTGCGGGCAATCTGGTGACGATCTTGCCGACGGCTCCGAACATGAGAGGTCCTCTCTGTGTGCTGACCGTCGACATACCCCGATCGGAGAACGGTCACACGTCGGACGGGAGCGCCGACAGCACCAGCCGGAGCACGGCGACGGTCTGTCGGGCGACCCGGTCGAGGAACTCTGCGAAATCGACCGACGAACTGTCACCCGCCCGATCCGAGAGCGTGCGGATCGCCAGGTGATCGAGTCCGTATCGCTGCGCCACCTGGGCGACCGCGGCGCCCTCCATCTCGATCGCCTGTGCCGAGAATCGCTCCCACAGTCGCTCCCGCTCACGTGCGGACTCGAGGAACTGGTCGCCGGTGAGGATCGTCCCGAAGGTGATCCGACCGGGGATGAGATCGGAAGGCGCATCCGTCACGACGCGCCGGACGGCATCCCGAAGCCGATCGGACGGACGGAAGCCGAACTCGTCGGTCGGGTTGAAGAAGGGAATGTGACCGGCCTGGTAGGTGGCGATGCCACCGTCGCCGAGCACCCCGGCGTCGTGTTGGACGAGCGTCTCGCCGATGACCACGTCGCCGATGTCGAGATCCGGATCGAGGCCCCCGGCCACCCCGGTGAAGACGAGGATGGATGGCGAAACCCGCTCACACATCTGCGTCGCTGAAACAGCCGCATTGACCTTCCCGATCCCCGTCATGCCGAGGCAGACAGCCGTCCCGTCGATGTCGCCGAATGTGAACCCTCGCTCAGCGGTCGGGCTCGTCATCAGCGCCTCGACGGCGGCGTGCTCCTGAGGGACGGCGGTCAGCAGGCCGACGGGCTTCACCATCTGAGCCACTCCAGGGTCTGGGCGAGCTGAGCGACGTAGCCACCACCGAACAGTCGAACGTGCACCAGAAGGTGATGGAGTCGCAGGGCGGGCCGACGCCGTTCCCACCCGTCGTCGAGGGGCCACTCGTCGAGATAGGCGTCGAACATCGCCCGGGGGATCCCACCGAACATGGTCATGAAGGCGAGTTCCATCTCGCGATCCGCGTAGGCGACCGCGGGATCGATGAGCCATCGGCCTGCGACGATGTTGCCCGCCCACAGGTCGCCGTGGATGAGCGACGGGACCGGTTCGTGAGCGTCGAGCAATGCCTGGAGCGGACCGTCGCAGGCCGTGCGGAGCCGACCGGCGAGGTCGTCGGGCACTGCGGGGTCGTCGAGATGATCGAGCACGCGCGTCTCGGCGAAGAACGACCCCCAGCGCGTGTCTGGCGTGTTGCGTTGCGGCAGAGCGCCGATGAGGTTGTCGTGGTCGAGGCCGAACATGGTCGATGTCGTCCGATGGATTTCCGCCATTCTGCGGCCGAGGAACTCCCAGTCGGCCGGTCCGTCGACCCACGGCATGACCAGCCGGTCTGCGGTCACTTCGAGAACGGTCGGAACCGGGGCGCCGGCGTCCGCGAGAAGTCGAAGCCCGCGCGCCTCGAGACGGGCGTCGTACCGGGTGTGTTTCACGGCGAGCGGGGGTCCGTCGGATTGCGTGACACGCTCGACGCTCGCCCAGCTCACCGTTGCGCTTCTGCGACCAGGCCGGCGGCGGCCCGTCTCACCAGGTCGACCACCTCGGCGAAGCCGTCGGGACCCCCGTAGTAGGGGTCAGGGACGTCGAGGTCGATGGGATCTGCGTCGGGGTCGAACGATCGGAACAGCCGAACGCGATCCGCGGCCTCGTCGTCCGGCGCCTGAGCCAGGACGTCGCGGAGGTTGGCGCGGTCCATCACGACGATCAGGTCGAAGCGGTCGAAGTCGGCCCGATCGAATTGGCGGGCCCGGCCGGCGATGGACAGCCCGGCCTTCGACCCGGCACGTCGCATCCGCTCATCGGGTGGCTCGCCGATGTGATAGGCGCCGGTTCCTGCCGAATCGACTTCGATGTCGACGCCGGCTTCCGCTGCGGCTTCGGCGATCGCCGCCTCGGCGGCCGGCGAGCGGCAGATGTTCCCGAGACACACGGCGAGCACTCTCATCGCTCGAAAGGGTACGGGGTCGGTCGCCCCCGATTGGCACGTGAATGGTTGATTCCTCTGACCCATGCCGGGCCGGGCGTCTCGAGCGATACACTCCGAACACGTCACAGGCCCGGTATCAGCGAACGATCACCGGGCTCAGCTTGACTAGCCCGGACGGGGGTGAGTCCGACCATCCTGGCGGGCGCCACTGGGCGTGGTTTGATGAACGCTCGACGTGTTGGGGTGAAGGTCGATGGGAACGAACCGGGCAAACCACGAGGTGGACCGATCGCGCCGCTTCGCGCGCTGGTCGATGTTCCTGGGTCCGCTGGCGATCGTCGTGGCCATCATGCCGGCTCTGCGGGCGGTCGACGTGCTGTTGCCCGACCTGGTCTCCGACTGGGGTGAATACGACGAGTACACCAGCGGGATCGACGACGCC
>CBDTYK010000140.1:0-4767 GCA_965364595.1 uncultured bacterium | reverse complement strand
TCGAATCCGATCACCGGCTGGTTCGGTCACGAGCGGCCGTTCGACTTCGATCCGGAGTTCCGGCCGGCGGAGGGGATCGATCGGATGAGGGTCGGGACCAGCCACGTGATCTCGTTGAGCGTTCTCGACGCCGCACTCGATGTGTTCGATCTCATCGACCGAGAAGAGGTTTGGAACCGCGGGGTCGAGCTGGTCTCCCACCTGCTCGCCGGCTTCGACTCGCTCGGGCTGGAGGTCATCACACCGCGGGAGCCGGCCGAGCGAGGCAGCCAGGCGTCCTTCCGACATCCACAGGCGTACGCCATCGTGCAGGCGCTCATCGATCGGGGTGTGATCGGCGACTTCCGCACCCCCGACGTTGCCCGGTTCGGGGTTGCCCCGCTGTATCTGAGTCACGAAGACATCGCCAATGCCCTGGCAGGACTGTCGGACGTGCTCGTCCGCGGAGACCTCGATTCCTACGGCGCCAGGCGTGGAGAGGTGACCTAGTCACTCCGATCGGTCCGAAATAGTCGGGAAACGGCCTTGCGCCGATGTCGTGGCGGGATACGGTGTTGGTGGGTAAGGGCAAGGAGGTCGGCCGGATGGCTGCATCACAATTGGGGCTGGGCAATCCAACACATCTGTTCTGGTGCCCGATCGAGGGCGGCGACCGCAAGTACGAGACGATCGCAGCCGGCCGGATCGGGTCGATCCTCTCGAAGGTCGACCCAGACCGCTTCGAGAACGAGAGCCTGTTGCGGTGCAAGGGCTGCGACACGGCGTTCGATTCCGCCGTACTCGACGTACCAACGAACCACGAGATGGCAAAGCGCATCGACCTGGCCGCGCGTTCGTTGTTCGGTTCGTTGATCCGAGCGACTCCCGGCGATCAGGACGTCCGTGCGGGCGCTCTCGACGCCATGATGGGGTATGTCATTCGACCAGGGTCAGCGGCCGACCTCATCGATGTCGAGGCGATCTCCGAGCACAGCGATCCGCTCCGAGACGTGGCGGATGTGCTCGAGCCCAGCGCGCGCCAGATGATGATGCAGCGTGCGATCGACGTGTCGGTCACCGGGGGACGGATCCGCGCGAGACATCTCGGTGTGTTGGTCCAGGCGGGCGAGGCGCTGGGCGTCAGCCAGCAGTGGATCCGCACCCGGATCGTCGAACGCCGCCGGTCGCGCTGACCCCGGAGTGCGGCTCGACGCCGATCGGTCCCACGGTCGTCATCTCCCGGAAACACGGATCCGATAGGTTTTCGCGAACCGACCGGGAGCATCGGATGCACGAGTTCGAGATCGTGGGCACGCTGGCGGAGATCCGCGACACGCTGTGTCGCAAGCATCAGCTGAGCGGGAACCAGGAGGACCGAGCGGCCTTCGAAGAGGCCATCGCCGCCGTGTCGATCGCCGAGGAGCGGGTCAGCAGGCTGCTGTCGCCACAAACGGTGGTCTGATCGTCAGAACGAGTCGACGTCGTCGATGCCGGTGACCTTGACGAACATGAGGTCCTTACCTGCATCACCGCTGCGGGGACCGACCTGCGCCTTGAGGCGCCGGCCTTCTGCGAGCTCGAGGTAGGACGTGACACTCTTCGTGGCGAGCGCCGACTTGTCGAACAGCCGGATCGTGCCTCCCCACGACCGCGTCGACGGGTCGGTCACTTCGAGATCCGCAAGTCCCACGTCGTACATGATGCCGCTCGTGTCGAGGATCCTGACTTTGCCCTGGTAGCTCGATGACATGCCCAGATCGTAGCCCTGCAGCGGTCGCCGTCCACCCTCGTCGAACCCAGGGTTCCAGTCCGCGATTGATGTGGAACTGAGCGCGAGGTTCGCACAGACTGCTTGATTTCGGGGCCAACCGGCCGACCGGTCATCGGACGCAACCGGGTTCTGTCATGGATGATGCAACCGAAGGTGCCCAACGTGGTGCTGCAGCGATCCTCGTCGCCGCGCTCTTGATCGGACTGATGGGCATCGCAGCGATCGCCCTCGATGGCTCGAACGCCTACCGCGCCCGCTCCGACACCCAGCGCGCCGCCGACGCAGCTGCACTTGCCGCGGCGTGGGAGGACTGCACCGGCACCGGAGACCCCGTCGCAGTGGGTCTCGCCGCCGCTGCCACAAACGGATACCCGACCGGCGTGTCCGTCACCCACGCAGGCGACGACTGGGTCGTCACCGTCGATGAGACGATCGAGGCGCCGTTCGGTCAGGCGATCGGACGTGACACCATGTCGGTGCAGACCCGAGCCATTGCCCGATGCGACCTCACGCCTGCCGACCAGTACGCCTTGTTCACCGGTGGCACCCACTGCAACAACTCGCTCTCGCTCACCGGGTCCTCGTCGGAGGTCACGGGCAACGTGCACTCCAACAGCGACATCCAGATCTCGGGTTCCTCGAACACGATCAACGGGAACGGCTCGGCGCTGGGCACGGCACCGGGGCCGCCGCAGGTTCAGTGGGTTCCGTCGGCCGGCAACCCAGAGGCCGTCGCCGTGCCACTCGAGTATCCGGTCGTGTACAGCGCCTCGTCGTTCGCGCCGGGTGGCACCAAGGCGATCGAGGCGGGATCGGATTACCACGACTTCGGGAGCACCGACATCGACATCGCTGCACTCACGGACGCCGGCCTCTGGGATCCAGTGACATCGACGATTGCCACCGGCCTGTACTACACGGCGGGGAGCGTCTCGTTGTCGGCTTCCAGCATGGCCGGGACCGTCACTTTCGTCACCGATCCTCCGCTCGGCACGAACGACGGCACGATCTCCATGTCCGGCTCCGGCCACACCCTGACGCCGTACGACGCATCGGGTCTGTTGATCTTCTCCGGCCACCAGAAGCAGATTCCGCTCAGCGGGAGCGCCAACTGCACGGCGAACGCGGTCTCTCTGTCCGGTAGCGGCATGGACTGGACCGGCATCATCTACGCACCAGGTGGCAGGGTGAAGATGTCGTCGGCGAGCAATTCGTCACTCAACGGTTCGATCATTGCCCTCGCGACCGACCTGTCGGGTTCGTCGATGTCGCTCGTGTACGACAGTGATCTGGGGGAGGACATTCCACGGATCGGGCTTCGGGAATGAGCCGCGAGCGCGGCGCAGTGCTCGCAGAGTTCGGCGTCGTCATCCCGATTCTCCTGCTCGTGGTCTTCACGCTGTTCGAGTTCGGCCGATTCACGATCACCGCCACCAGTGTCAGCTCGGCCGTCCGAGATGCCACCCGGTACGGGATCGCAGTCGCCGATGCCGACAACGGAGTACCCAGATACGTGGACTGTGACGCGATCCGGGCCGCAGCCAGCGGAACGTCGCTGTTCGGTCGTCCAGGACCGGCCGACGTCACTGTGGCCTACGACCACGGACCCGGAACCACCGAGTTCATGCTGTGTCCCGCCGGTGCGACTGCCAGCCCATCGTCCATCGCAACCGGGGATCGGATCGTGGTGCGGATCGACTCGACCTTCCGCTCCATCGTGCCGTTCGCATCGGTCTTCCTCGACGACATCGATCTGTCGGTGGAAGGCAAACGGACCATTGTCAAGGACCTGTCGTGAGCGAGCGGGGAGTGTCTGCGCTCGAGGTGGCACTTCTGCTTCCGTTCCTGTTGCTCATCACGATGGGCATCGTCGATCTCGGGCGCATCATGTACTTCCAGCTCGGTGTGCAGGAGGCAGCGCAGGAGGGGATCGTCTACGCCTCGATCGAACCCGACGACCCGACCGGGATCGTGGCCCGGACGATCGAAGCGATCTCGGTTCCCGAGCTCCAGCCCGGCTCGGTGGTGGTGACGTGCCCGGCCCCGACAACGGTCGAGGTGGCCGTGACCCACCAGGTCGATCTGATCACCCCGGTGATCTCACAGATGGTGGGCGGGACGTTCACAGCCACCTCGGAGGCCACAACTCAGGTGTTCTCGCTGACTGAGAGCTGCATTCCTTCCTGAGTCTCAACCCGGGGTCGGGGCGCGCCGACACGCCGCGTGCGAGGTCACGGTTGTGCGAGGATCGTTGCGACCGTCTCTGCGACGGTGTCCCGCGTTCTCGCCACTTGCTCGTCATCGAGATTGCGGATCGGCCGCCACAACGCAGCGAGCGCCATCGAGGCGCGCACCTCGCCTGCTTCGGTCCCATCCCCCCACGCCGCGCGCATCCGCTCGAGGTGGCCGGCGAGCGCCTGCCCGACCTCGGGATGTGACAGCGCGGTCCGGTCGCCGTCGATCCACGCGACGACGCTCGAGTGGTGGAGAAGGACGCCGAGATACTCGTCGATGAAGCCGCGCATGGCGGTGGCATTCGCTTCGAGCGCCGAGAGGTCCGCCAGGAGCGGAGTAGCGAGTTCGATGAGGAGGGCGTCCTTCGAGTCGAAGTGGTAACCGAATGCGGCCTTGCTCATCCCGACCGCCTCGACGAGATCCGCAACCGACGTGCCGTCGAACCCGCGCTCGATGAACGCCTCGATGGCGGCCTCCATCAGCTCGTTGCGACGGTTGTTCGAGCGGGTCTTCATGGCACGAGGATAACACTTGACGAACGTTCAGTAAAGTGTTAACTTGTCGCCGACTGTAGGGGACAGTCCACCAGCCAGGGTCGCGACGGCTCACGAGCACGGCACCGCAACTGATGCGTACCAACAGACGGGTCCCGCCCGTCACGTATCGAAAGGGAGCCAATGCTCAAGAAGACCCCGGTGATGATCCTCGTCGCCATCCTCATCACACTCCTCGCCATCCCGGCGAGCGCCGCCAGCCGGTCCACGTACCGCAACACGGGACGT
>CBDTYK010000139.1:0-4804 GCA_965364595.1 uncultured bacterium | reverse complement strand
ACGTTCCGGAGCGGCTCGAGAACGCCCGGATATCCGGTCCACACGGCAGTGGAGTAGTTCGGTGTGAACCCGACGAACCATGCGTCCGTGAAGTTCTGGGTGGTTCCGGTCTTTCCTCCCTGGGGGACGCCGATGTTCGCCCTCGGGGCGGTCCCGGCGCTGGTGGGCACGTCGAGGAGCGGAACGCGGGCCGCTGCAAAGATGGCCGGGTCGGCCACCTGGTTCTGACGTACCTCTCGCTCGTAGATGACCTCACCGTTCGCATCGAAGATCCTCGACACGAGATAGTTCTCAGCGTGGAGTCCGTTCGTGGCGAAGTTCGTGAAGGCCGACGCCATGTCCAGCGGGCTCACTTCGGAGGTCCCGAGCGTGATCGATGGAACGGGTCGAAGCTGGGATGTGATCCCCATGCGTTCGGCCATGTCGACGATGCTCTCGGGCCCGATCTTCAGGGCGAGTGCGGCGTAGACGGTGTTGACGGAGTTCGTGGTCGCCTGAGCGAGGCTGATACGGCCGTAGCCGGCACCGGCGTTCGAGACCGTCCATGTATTGCCCTCGTCGGAGCAGCGGTACGGGCACTCGAATGTCTGGGGGGATGCGCCGTTCCAGCGGCTCGCCAGGGTCTCGCCCTGTTCGAGTGCAGCAGCGAGTGTGATCGGCTTCATCGTCGAGCCCGGGTTCCGCTGGCCCTGGACGGCGAAGTCGAACTGATTGAAGTCGAACGGGACCGCCGAAGCCATCGTGATCACGGCTCCGGTGTTGTTGTCGACCGTTGCGAGTGCGCCGGTTGGGGCACAGGTGTGTGATGTGGCGTACACCTCGAGGAACTCGAGCGAGTTGACGTTCCGGTCCGGGAAGAGCTCTTGGCAGGCCTCGAAGTTGTTCTCCGGGATCGTGAACCACGTCTGGAGGATGTCGTTGGCAGCGCGTTGTGCGGGCAGGTCGATCGTGGTCTCGATCCGCAAGCCTCCTCCGCCTGCGCACTCCTCGTCATCGGCCGGGCAGCCGAAGATCGCCTTCTTGCGCTCCTCTCGAGTTTCACCGAGGAAGGCGAACTCGGGATCGTCGAGCATCTGCCGCTTCACCTCGGCGACCACGTGATCGGCGACGCCGGTGATCGACGTCCGGGGTGCGATCACCATCGGCTCCTTGAGCGCCCGGGCGCCCTCCGCCGGCGTGATCCAGCCCTCTTCCTCCATGTTGCGAATGACGCGGTTTCGGCGGTCGAGCACAAGATCGGGATTGCGTCGTGGATTGAACACCGACGGGTTGCGGATCGTGACCGAGATCGTTGCCGCTTCGGCGATCGTGATGTCTGCCAGCTCTTTCTGGAAGTACTGCTCAGATGCGGCGTTCACCCCGTAGGCGTTCGAGCCGAAGAACGCCGAGTTCAGGTAGAACTCGAGGATCTGATCCTTCGTGAACCTCCGTTCGAGCTCTGCAGCGAGGAGTGCCTCGTTCGCCTTCCGCTTGAACGAGATCTCGTCTCCGACGAACAGGTTCTTCACCAGCTGCTGGGTGATCGTCGAGCCGCCGCGAGTGGTATCGGAGAGGATGTTGTCGACGGCGGCCGAGAAGATCGCCCTGAAGTCGACACCGTCATGTTCATAGAAGTCCTCGTCCTCGGCGGCCAGGACGGCGTTGATCACGACATCCGGGATCTGGTCGATCGGGACGGGTTCGGAGATCCTCCCGTCGTGGAGCTCGGCGAGGAGCTCCCCACCGCTCGCGTAGATCCTGCTGACACGGCTCAAGTCCGGGAATGTCAGCGGGACGGTGTCCGTGTCGATGATCCACTCGTCCTGGAGATCGCTGAACGTGCCGTAGGCGGCGTTCGCACCCATGAACGAGAACAATCCGATCCAGGTCGAGGCCAGGAGAGAGATCACGAGGAGCCCGGCGAACGCCGGGAACCAGCGGCCGCTGCGTTCGCGGCGTTCGACTTCGTGGATGAGGGATCTGCGAGCCATGGAGATTCAACGTCCGTGGGTGGCGGGAGGTTCCGTTCTGTGTCGTTCTCGACGGGGGAGCGGAACGGTGATGGGTACGCTTCCCCCAGACACCGAGAGGTTACCCGATCGTGGCCGATAACCGACGAACCAGCTCCGACATCGAAATCGATGTGGTGTACGAGGCCCCGGCCGACCCGGACCGGATCGGGGCACCGGGCAGCTACCCCTACACGCGGGGCATCTATCCCACCATGTATCGGGGCCGGCCGTGGACCATGCGGCAGTACGCCGGATTCGGGACCGCCGAAGAGACCAACGCCCGGTTTCGGTCTCTGCTGGACGCAGGGCAGACCGGTCTGTCGGTGGCCTTCGACCTGCCGACCCAGATGGGACTCGATTCCGACGCAGACCTCGCAGCCGGCGAAGTAGGCAAGGTGGGCGTCGCCATCGACTCGATCGACGACATGCGGCGCCTCTTCTCCGGGATCCCCCTCGCAGATGTGTCCACGTCGATGACCATCAACTCGACGGGCGCAATCCTCCTGCTCCTCTACCAGTTGGTCGCCGAGGAACAGGGTGTGGATCCGTCCGAGATCCGGGGGACCATCCAGAACGACATCCTCAAGGAGTACGTGGCGCGCGGCACCTACATCTACCCGCCTGCACCGTCGATGCGTCTGGTGACCGACGTGTTCGCGTACGCCGCCGAGGTCTTGCCGAACTTCAACACGATCTCGATCTCGGGATATCACATCCGGGAGGCCGGCGCGACGGCTGCACAGGAACTGGCGTTCACGATCGCCAACGGCATCGCCTACGTCCGCGCTGCAACGGAAGCCGGGCTCGATCCGGACACATTCGCTCCTCGTCTCTCCTTCTTCTGGAACGCCCACAACCACTTCTTCGAGGAGGTCGCCAAGTTCAGGGCAGCGCGCCGGATGTGGGCCAGGCTGATGCGCGATGTCGTCGGTGCGGATGACCCGAAATCGCATGTGATGCGGTTTCACACGCAAACCGCAGGTTCGACGCTCACCGCTCAGCAACCCCTGAACAACATCGTCAGGACGACGGTGCAGGCGATGTCGGCGGTCCTTGGAGGCACCCAGTCTCTGCACACCAACTCATACGACGAGGCGCTCGGGCTGCCCACCGATGAATCAGCGACGATCGCACTCAGGACTCAGCAGATCCTTGCGAACGAGTCGGGGATGACAGACACGGTCGACCCGTTCGCCGGCTCGTATTTCATCGAAGCGCTCACCGATCAGCTCGAGGCGAAGGCGACCGAGCTCTTCGACCGCGTGGAGGAGATCGGGGGAGCGGTGCGGGCGATCGAGCAGGGATTCATGCAGAATGCGATCGAGGACGCTGCCTATGCAGAGGCGAGGCGCCAGGAATCGGGCGACAGCGTCGTCGTCGGAGTCAACCGATACGCGCTGGACACGGAGCCTCCGATCCCGGTTCTATCGGTCGACCCGGAGTTGGAGCGTGCGCAGATCGAGCGCCTCCGCCGGTGGCGGGAATCGCGCGATGCCGGAGCGGTGACGGCCTCGCTGGAACGGATCGAATCGATGGCCCGGGGCCCCGGCAATCTCGTCCTACCGATCCGAGACGCGCTGTCGATGGGGGCGACCGTCGGAGAGGTCTCCGACGCGCTTCGGCGCGTGTTCGGGGTCCACCGACCCTCCTGACGTTTCCAGTTACCCTCGACGGCGATGAAACACCTCCTGATCATCGGTGGCGGCCCCGCAGGCACGGCCGCAGCGACCACCGCCGCCGCACGCGGATGTCGAGTGACCCTCGTCGAGAAGTCGATCGTCGGAGGAGCAGCCCACCTGTGGGACTGCATACCCTCGAAGACCATGACCGCAACCGCCGTGCGGATCGATTCCATCAGGAATGCCGCCAAGCTCGGACTGGTCGCCGAACCGGGTCAGGTGGATCCTCAGCATCTCGCCGCTCGGATCTCCAAGATCTCCGAAGACATCACGTCCTCATGGAACAAGCTGCTCACCTCTCAGGCGGTCGAGATCATTCGGGGCACAGGGCGGTTCGTCGGGCCGAACACCGCAGAAGTCGAGACCGACACCGGGACCCGTCGGATCGACTTCGACAACGCCCTGATCTCGACCGGCTCGTATCCGCGGGTCCCTGCATGGGCTGACATCGACGGCGAGCGAATCCTCACGACGAGGGACGCCTACGACCTGCCGGTGATTCCCGCGCACATGGTCGTGATCGGGTCGGGCGTCACAGGCGTCGAGTTCGTCCACATCTTCGGGAGCCTGGGTTCGAAGGTGACACTCGTCGTCAGTCGCCAGCAGATCCTCCCTCACCGAGACCCTGAGGTGGCGGCCGTGCTGGAAGCCGACTTCATCGAGCGGGGAGTGAAACTCGTGATCGGTGCGCGGGCCGAAGGGATCAACCGAACCGACGACGGGACCGAAGTGATCTGCGACGACGGACGAATCGTGAGGGGCTCACATGCGCTGCTCGCCATCGGTTCCGTCCCGCTGACCGCAGAACTCGACCTCGAGGCGGCAGGGATCGAACACGACAACGGTTACATCACCGTCGACGAGTTCCAGGTCACCTCGCAACCGCACATCTATGCGGCCGGTGACTGCACCGGCCAGATGCCGCTGTCTTCGGTGGCATCGATGCAGGGAAAGAAGATCGCCCAGCACCTCGTCGGACTCCCGGTGCGCCCCATCGACTACTCCAAGGTCACCCAGGCCGTCTTCACCGAGCCGGAGATCGCCTCGGTGGGGCTCGAAGAGGTCCAGGCTGCACAGGAAGGGCGGAAAGTGCGGACGACGCACCCGGGGCCGCCACCGCCGGCGGTGGCGGGG
>CBDTYK010000138.1:0-4806 GCA_965364595.1 uncultured bacterium | reverse complement strand
CCCTTCCCGTGTGGCCCCAGCGGTCACTCTCGCCCCATCGTCTACCTGCACGATCCCCACGCTGTTCCGGCCCGTCGTTTCCACCGCCGGCGGCCCGGACGACTTGGCATGGTAGTGAGAGGCGCCGTCGTGGCCAGGGGAACCGGTCCTTTGCCTGGCCGTCGGTCCGAACGTGAATCTCTCCGATGTCACCCTCGCCGTCTCAGCCGGTGTGGCGGGCCGAGAAGCCCCCGCAACACGCAGGGTCTCAGCACACCCGGAGAGACTCGACCCTGTCGCTCGCGACAGGCCCCAACCTTCTGATCCGTAGTCAGACGCTCCATCCAAGAGAGCCATCAGGCACAGCCACGTCCACGTGCACAAGAAAAGACCCCCGCACAACGCGGGGGTCTCAGCACACCCGGAGAGACTTGAACTCCCAACCTTCTGATCCGTAGTCAGACGCTCTATCCAATTGAGCTACGGGTGCACGTAGTCGGGTCGGACTGTGCGCACAACGGTAGCACTCGGCTCAGTTTCGGTCGAAGCCGGGTTGACATTCAACCCTCTGCCCTCGGGACGCAGACCGGATTCCATTGGTCGAAATGCGACGGCACGCGAACGGTCCATTCGAGCAGCTCTCCGGGATTCAGTTCGAGCTCCCCGGAGGCAGCGACTGCGACCTGACCCTCGGATGTCGTCGCGTACAGAATGCACCGTCCCTCGCCTACTGCGCTCCCCTCGATCTCACTGAACACTCGAACACAACCAACAGGGTCGCCATCGTCACATTCGACGGTTTGGTACTCGGCACCAACGAAGACGGCACGGGCGAATGGGGCGGCGTCGCTGCTGCACGCAGCCAGCAACAACAAGATGCAGACAACGCGACATATCCGGGCCACACCGAGATCGTATTGCCGGTCGCGGACGTCGAGGTGCGAACGACCGAAAGCCCCCGATGATTCGGGGGCTCTCTGGGGCGGAGAGAGAGGGATTTGAACCCTCGAGCAGGCTAATAACCCACTACTCGCTTAGCAGGCGAGCGCCTTCGACCACTCGGCCATCTCTCCGGATTGCGCAATAACAGTACCGACCGTCAAGCCCCGACACCAGACGAAGCCACGTCCGGCTCGGTCTCCGACGAGCCCAACCAGATCGCCACCGCGACTGCGGCGATCCCGACCCATTCGAGGACCCGGAGCTGCTGTCCGAGTGCCGCCAGCCCCATGAGCGCTGCGGTGACGGGCAGCAGTGATTGCAGCAGGGCGAATCGGGAACGTGTGAGGTGCGACATCACCACCTGGTCGATGCCATATGGGATGGCGTTGGAGAACAGTCCGGTCAACAAGGCCAGGAGCACCAGCCCCGGTCGTTCGATGCTGAGGCCGGGGCCGGCCACCGGGGCGATGACCAACGCACCCACGGCCATACCGACGCCGAGGCCGTCGACACCGAACCCGGATCGAGCGACCCGGTGGCCCAGCACGATGTATCCGGCCCAGAGCAGGGCGGCCAGCAGTGCAAACCCGATGCCGACCAGCGAACCTTCGGGCTGAATGCCGGCGATGAGCGCCACCCCTCCACCGGCGAGGATCAGCGACCCAACCGACCTCGACGACCGTGCGCCGAACGCAGCCACAGAGATCGGGCCGAGGAACTCGATCGCCACGGCGTTCCCGAGCGGCAGGTTGTCGATGGCGAGATAGAAGGTCAGGTTCATCGCAGCGAGCACCGACCCGAAGGCGGCCGCCGCCCAGAACGCCGAGCGGGTCCATGTCCGTCGCCAACTGCGGCGGAAGGCGATCACCAGCAGCGAAGCCCCGATCACACGGAGCAGGGCGACGTTGCGGGCGGGGAGGAACTCGAACAGCTCGACGGCGATTGCAGCGCCGATGTACTGGGAGATGCCTCCAAGGACGAACAGTGGCTCGGGTGGGATGCGGAGAGCCGACTGCCGTTGCGCCATCGGCGTCACGGTAGATGTCGTTCTTGTGACGGAAACATCGATATGCCAACTGTTTCCGTCACAAGAACGAGAGCGGAGGGGGTGGGATTTGAACCCACGGAACCCGTGAGGGTTCAACGGTTTTCAAGACCGTCACCTTCGACCGCTCGGTCACCCCTCCTCGGCGGATGGCCGCGGCCATCAGGCTACCTCCGGTCTGGCCGACCGATATCGGTGACCTCGACACGAGAGAACCCGGCCGATCGACCGGGTTGGACTTCTGGCGGAGGGGGAGGGATTCGAACCCTCGAAGGGCGTGAACCCTTACTGCATTTCGAGTGCAGCGCACTAGACCGGACTATGCGACCCCTCCGGGGATCGGAGATCGTACCCCCACAACCGCGGGGGTCCAATCCGTTCTTGTGACGGTTGGCCACCGTATGGGTGGTCAGGCGTCACAAGAACGGGATCAGCTGGCGGAGGGAGAGGGATTTGAACCCTCGAAGGGCGTGAACCCTTACAGCATTTCCAATGCTGCGCACTAGACCTGACTATGCGACCCCTCCGGGGCCTCGATACGTGATCGGGCGAGGCCGTAGAGTACCCGCACTCCCGCCACGAGGCCAGATGACGCACTCCCCCGAACAGCTCGAAGCATGGATGGAGCTGGCGCTCGACGAGGCTCGCCGGGCCCTCGAGCATGGAGACGTCCCGATCGGTGCCGTGCTCGTCGACCCCGCCGGGAACGTGGTGGCCTCGGATCACAACCGTCGGGAGGAACGCAAGGACGTGCTCGCCCATGCGGAGATGCTCGTCCTCGGTGCCGCCGCCGGATCCGACGATTGGCGATTGACCGATCACACCCTGGTCGTCACGCTCGAGCCGTGTGCGATGTGCGCCGGCGCCATCCAACAGTCCCGGATCGGCCTTCTGGTCTACGGTGCCGCCGACCTCAAGGCCGGGGCATGCTGGTCGCTGTACAACATCCCACAGGACGCCCGACTGAACCACCGCGTGGAGATGACCGCCGGAGTGTTGGCCGAACAGAGTTCGGGCCTCCTCAGCGAGTTCTTTGCCGAACGCCGCTGAAGAGGCCAGAAGGGTCTCGATCGTGGTCAGGAGACCTTGCTCAGAGGACGCTCCCAGAACGAGGTCTCGATGGCGGGCTCGTAGCCTTCTTCGGCGCTGAGCTTCTGGGCGATGTATCCGAGCATCACGCCATAGACAGCCTTCGAGAAGATGTCGGCGAAGCTGTAGATCAGCTGACGTGCGACCACGCCGCCGGCAGTCTCGGAGATGACCGGCATCAGATAGGCCACCGGGTAGATCGTCCACGACACGAGGAACAGGATCCAAACTGCGTTCAGTGCGCCTGCCACGCTCGGCTGGTTGGCTTTCGCCTCATTGATGACGTCGTAGGCGACCTTCAGCAGCCAGAGGTAGAAGACCGTCGACACGGCTCCCCAACCCCAGAAGGAGGCGCCTGCTTCCAGCTCGTCGAACTGGCCGATGTAGCCGGTCCAGATCATGCCGAGCCCAGCAACGATGAATTGGATCCACTTGCTGCGGAAGGCCGCGCCAGTGATCCCACCGACAATGAGCAACTGCGTGAGCAGCACCGGTACGTCGATGCTCCAGTTCATGTATCGAAACCCGTTGGCGAACAGCTCGCCTTCGGCCAGCGCAAACGCCGAGCCGTTCCAATCGAACGACCCGTTCCACCGGATCGCCAACGCTCCCAGCTCGATGATCGCCGACACCATCACAACCGCGCTCAGATACGACGTGATCCGCAGCCGTGGTGTGATGCTGCGAGCGGTCAGCAGGTAGTAGAAGAGGGCAGCGGCGAACACCGCAGCCGTGAGTGACAGCACCGCCAGAACGACCTCGAACTGGAGTGGCGTGTACTCGAACATGTTCTCAAAAGACATGACAACCTTTCATGAGTCCTCGCCTGTTGTTCCCTCCTTCTTCGGAGCGGCACACCCGCGCGGATGACATGTCCGGCTCACCATCGGGCGCAGAGAAGGCGCGTGAGAACGATCGAGAATGATGTATGGCGTCGCTGCCGGCTACAGACCGTCGAGCGGGTGCGGTTCGGCTTCGACGTGATGGCCGCAGATCTGACACATGTCCTTGCCGCCTGCGATCCGAGCGCCGCACTCGGGGCACGGCTGGCCCTTGGCTGCGGCGGCGCCTTCGTCGCGACGGGCCATCACCGAGTTGATCTCGCTCTCGAGGTCGGCATCGGTGTAGCCCTCACGCTTGAGGATCTCCCACATGGCCTCCACGACCAGCGTGAGCCGCTCGGTGCGCTCGTCCTGTTCGCCCATCGTCCGGAGGTCGATCTCGAAGGCATGCGCCGACATGCCCATCGCGGTCGCTCGGGTTTTCGCTCTGGCCCCGGCCACGTATCCACCGACGAACGGAATCATGGGTCGACCATACCGCATCGAGTGGCGCGATGCGACGGAGAGTGGGGTCGCCTTTCGAGAACAGCGCGGTCACCTCGTACACTCGCGATTCCCCTTCTTGGGGTGGGCGTTCGCCTCGAGCGCGGGTCCTGCGCAGCGGGGCACCACGAACCGGGTCAGGTCCGGAAGGAAGCAGCCCTAAGAGGTTTGTCCCGGGTGCCGCAGGGGTGCCTGGCTCATCCGGCGAACGCCCTCCCGAAGAAGGGATACCATCGGGCCATGGCAGGTCCGAAGCGATGGCCACCACTCCTCATCCCCCAGCTCCCCCCGGCATGGATCCGCGCCGGTCTGGTCGCGGCGATCGTCAGCTCGATGGTGATGGCCGGGGACGGCCTGACGACGGCGTGCGGGTTCGGGGACGAACTGTGCCATCCGTTGCTCGGGTCGCTCGGAGCGGTCACGACC
>CBDTYK010000137.1:0-4809 GCA_965364595.1 uncultured bacterium | reverse complement strand
GCATGTAGCGAGCGAGCACCACGAAGTCGATCCGCTCGCTCTCGATCAGGTCTAAAAGTCGTCGCTCCTGCTGCGCCTTGATGTCCGTCCTGACCGGCAGGTGCTCGAAGCGGATGCCGTATCTGGCGGCGTGATGGGCGGTGTCGGTGTGGTTCGAGACGATCAGCGGGATCTCGACCGGCAGCTCGCCGGTGCTCTGGCGGTAGAGCAGGTCGACGAGGCAGTGGTCGTACTTCGACACCATCACGAGCATTCGTGCGCGGTCGCTCTCGACCCTGAGCCGGTACGTCGCGTCGAGGTCTGCGGCGATCGAATCCAGAACGGGACGCACGTCGTCGACTGGGCGTTCGGTCTCGAAGCGCGTTCGCAGGGTGAACAGTCCGCTCTCCAGATCGTCGAACTGGGCGTTCTCGAGGATGTTGCCGTCAACCTCGAGGAGTGCACCCGAGACGGCGTGGACGATTCCGGGACGGTCCGGACAGCTGAGCGTGAGGATGAAGCGGTTCAATCGGTGGCGGAGACTACCGGCCGGGGTCTGCTGCGAGGACAAGCTTGGTGTTCTCGACTGCCGGCTTGGCCGAGGCACGGAAGCATCTGCTCATTGAGTCCTGTCCGGCGAGACCGAAGGAGCAGCCGGACGAGATCGAGCAGTTGGGCCCGAACCCTGCTGCACGCTCCGCTGCGCCCGACGCCGCGATGCGTATGCCCGCCGGGACGACCGGCCCTCAGTCTCCGGCGACGAGGAACCTCCAGATCCCTTGCTCGTCAACCCCCATTCTCCATCCGAGATACATGCCATCGGCGTACCAGCCGTTCACCGTCTCTGTACCGAAGACGTCTTCGAGGGCCTTGCGGTCCGCAGGGGTCGCCTCGTCTCCCATCGCCGCAGGCCAGACCATGATCGTGCGCTCCGAACCGTCCTGAGCCACGGTCATCGTCTCGAATGACCCAGTCTCGAAGAGCCCGAGGATGATCATGGGGATGTCTGGCTCGGAGATTCCCTGCCAGTAGCTCGCGAGCTCTGCCGGGTCGAAGTAGCCCTGTCCAAGCGAGGCAGTGAAGGTGTCGTCGGAGCCGAGCGCAAGCGCGGCGAGGCCTTCGAGGTCGCCAGATTCTGCGAGTTCGCGGATTCGGTCCGAGGTTTCGCCGGCTGACGGCTCTTCTGTCGGAGGCGTCGTTGTGGTCGGTTCCGTGGTGGTCGTCGTCGCTTCCGCCGTTGTCGTGGCGAGTTCGGTGGTCGTGGTTTCCCCGACGGTGGTGGATGGTGTCGTGGTCGTCTCTGCGGCACCTTCGGTGGTGCCGCACGCCGCCAGGGTGAGTGCGAGCGCAGTTGCCAGCGCTCCGGTCATGCGTTTCATGTCGCTTGAGACGTCAGATGCGTCGATCGAGTTCCGGTGACGTCACGGTTTCTCGAGAGATCGTCGAAAACCATCGACCACAATCGTCGGTGAGAGAGGCAGAGAAAGGATTGGCCATGCCGACCATCGGAAACCGTGGAGAGTGGCGGAAAGCTCGACTCGACTTGCTCGATCGTGAGAAGCAGCTCACCCGCCTGCGAGATGAGGTCGCCGCCGAGCGTCGGCAGCTCCCGTGGGTGCCGGTCGAGACCGAGTACGTCTTCGACACGCTCGACGGTCCTCGCACGCTGACCGAGCTGTTCGACGGTCGGTCCCAGCTCGTGGTCTATCACTTCATGATGGGGCCGGATTGGGAGGAGGGGTGTCCGTCGTGCTCGTTCTGGTCGGACACGTACAACGGGCTCGACGTGCATCTCGCCGCCCGGGACGTCACCTTCCTCTGTGCGTCGCGGGCGCCACTCGACAAGATCGAGGCATACCGCAAGCGGATGGGCTGGACCTTCCAATGGGTGTCGTCGCAGCCGTCGAGCTTCAACTTCGACTACGGCGTGTCGTTCGAGCCCGGCCAGAAGACGGGGGAGTACAACTACACCGAGATCACCAATCCCGGCGAGGAGAACCCCGGGATCAGTGTGTTCGCCATGCACGACGGTGTCCCGCATCACACCTACTCGGCGTACGCACGAGGTCTCGATGCCTTGAATGGCGCCTATCAGATCCTCGATCTGGTGCCGAAGGGTCGGGATGAGGACGATCTCCCGTGGACGATGGCATGGCTGCGGAGACACGACCAATACGGCTGAATCCTCTCTGGCTGCGAAGGAGTCGTGGTCGGTACGCTCCGAGCATGCCGATCCGACAGCTCATCGAAGGAAACCCGGTTCTCGTGGTCGTCGACATCCAGGGCGGTCCTCCTGACGCGAGCAGCAAGCCGACGATGCCATTCATGGCGGGCTACCAGGACCGGATGGACCGTGCTCCCGAGCTCGTCGAGGCAGCGAGGGCAGCGGGTATCCCCATCGTGTTCTTCCAAGAAGTGCATCGGCGCGACATGGTCGACTTCGGGCGAGAGCTCGACGGATCAGAAGGCGTCCATCTCTTGGAAGGCGACGAAGGAACGGCTATCCCGCCCGCCCTCGGCGTTCGGCCGACCGACTACGTGATCTCCAAGCGGCGGTATTCGTGCTTCTTCGGGACCGACTTCGAGATCCTGCTCCGCGGGCTCCACGCCGACACACTGATCCTCATCGGCGGTCACACCGACGTGTGCATCCACTACACCTTCGTCGACGCCCATCAACGCGACTACTTCTGCCGTGTGGTCGAGGACGTGGTGGCAGGCTCGAGTCTCGAAGCCCACGAGGCGGCGTTGAGGGCGATGGAATACCTCCAGACCGGAGCCCGCCGATCCCTCCAGGAGGTGCTTGACGCCTTCGGCGCACACTCGCCTGTCAAACGCGCCTGACACAGTTCAATGAGTGATTTCGTCTGCGGAGCGGAACATACCTTGCACTGCTAGGTATGTTGCCGTACGGTGTGCCTAGCACTGCTAGGTATGGGAGTGACGGATGCACATAGACAAGGACCTCGTGGCGGCCTCGGCCACCCCTCTGGTGCTCGCGCTTCTGGTCGAGGGTGAGAGCTACGGCTACGAGATCCTCAAGCAAGTGCGTGCGGTCTCGGGCGGTGAGATCGAATGGACCGACGGGATGCTCTACCCATTGCTGCATCGTCTTCGCCGGCTCGGCTACGTGACGACCGAGTGGCGGACCCCACCGGAGGGACGGCGGCGCAAGTACTACGCCATCACCGATGCGGGCCGAGATGCCCTCGCCGAGCAGCAGCGGCAGTGGGTCACCGTGACCCAAGCGCTCGCCGACGTGTGGCGAGGCTTCGGCGGTTTGATGGCCGCACCGGGGGAGGCATGACGCCCGTCGAGTCACACATCGCCGAATGGCGCCGGTTCGTCGGCTCCGCTCCCGCCGTCAACGGCCATGACCTCGATGAGCTCGAGGGGCACCTGCGCGACCAGATCATCGAACTCGGTGAAGCCGGGTTGTCGGAAGACGAGGCGTTCCTCGTCGCCGTGAAGCGGATGGGTGACGTCGACAGTCTGTCCCGGGAGTTCGCCCGCGAGCACAGCAACCGACTCTGGAAGCAGCTGGTTCTGAGCAGCGAAGAGGACCGGGAGTCGACGGGTCGCGAATGGCTGATGCCGGTCGGCTTTGCCGTGGCGGCTGCCATCGTGATCCAGATGGCCCTCCGCATGGCGGGCTTCCCGGACGAGCCGTCCGACTGGCTGGCACGAAACCTCGGTTTGTTCGTCTTGCCGTTCCTTGCCGGGTACTTCGCTCTCCGGCGAGAACTCGATCTCCGCCAGTGGCTGCTCACAGTGGCCCCATTCGTCTTGGTCGGGATCGTGATCAACCTCTACCCCTACACAGACGGCGCGGCGACCGAACTCCTCGTGGCAGTGCACCTGCCCGTGGCACTGTGGTTCGCCGTCGCGTACCCGTACATGGGCGGGACGGTCCGCTCCCACCGGCGCCGGATGGACTTCGTTCGCTTCACCGGCGAATGGTTCATCTACTTCGTGCTCATAGCCCTCGGTGGCGGTGTGCTCATGGGGTTGACCGGCCTGATTCTCGATCCGATCGGCTCAGACATGGCCGAGCGAGTCATCGAGTGGGTGCTGCCCTCGGGAGCAGCTGGTGCGGTGATCGTGGCCGCTTGGCTGGTCGAGTCGAAGCAGCGGGTTGTAGAGAACATGGCGCCAGTGCTCACCATGATCTTCACGCCACTCTTCGCTCTGATGTTGACGGTGGCAGCCGTCACCTACGCGGTATCGGGGGTCGTCGGCGAGTTCGATCGTGAACTGCTCGGTGTCTTCGATGCCCTGATGGTCGTCGTGCTGGGGCTGGTGCTCTACTCCCTGTCGGCCCGGGATGCGTCGCAGCCGGTCGGGTGGATGGATCGCATCCAGCTGCTCGCCGTCAGTGCTGCCCTGGTCCTCGATGTTCTTGTGCTCGCTGCCATGCTTGCCCGGATCGGCGATCTCGGCTTCACTCCGAACCGGGTGGCTGCCCTGGGTCTCAACCTGATCCTGTTGGTGAACCTGGCAGGGACGGCGTGGCTGCTGCTCGGCCTTCTGCGCGGCCGAACGCCAATGCACCGACTCGAGCGCTGGCAGATGTCCTACCTTCCGGTCTTTGCCCTGTGGGCGACGTGTGTCGTGATCGTGCTTCCTCCGCTGTTCGGCTTCGGTTGATCCGGCGAAAGCACGCCGATCGAGCCTCCTGAGGCTGCCGCCGAGATCGGGCTCGTCGGCTCTGGCTGCTCGTGGCGATCGAGTCGTCTCTACGAAAGCGGACTCAGCCCGAGTGCGACCGCACCTTTGAAGCGGGTCTGCTTGGCGCGTGGCAATGGATGGAAAAGGCAGCCGTGGACGTCG
>CBDTYK010000136.1:0-4838 GCA_965364595.1 uncultured bacterium | reverse complement strand
GTCGTGGATCTTGGGGCGGATGGTGCGAGCGGCGTACTCGCGTTTGTCCGAGGTCACGTGGGTGGGCACGACGACGGCTCCCTCCACCTCGGTGACCGCTTTGCCGGATCGCTCGACGACCCGATGCAGCGCTTGGCGTTGATGGCGCAGGTAGGTCCGATCCGTGACGATCTCGGTCGCGTCGGCGGCAACGTCGATCACTTGGTCGACGCGGTCGCCGATGCGCACCACGAATTTGATGTGCCTCTGCGCAAGCCCGGTAGCGACGTCCTCGAGGCCCTCCCGAAGGAACTCGAAGTGCCGTTGCTGTGCCTCCGGGTAGGACGGGTCGAGCACGAAGAGGACGGCGAGGCGCCGACTCGTGGCGTTCGCCCGTTCGACGGCGAACTCGAGCGCTTCGTTGTCCTGGGTACGCACCGCTGCGCTCATCCAGTACAGCGTGTAGCTGCCGTTCGTCGGCTCTTCGGCCCCGTGGCGTTCGAGGCGTGCCGGATCAGTCGATGTCATACACGATCACTACCCACCGTGATCCACAGCGAATCCGTTGGCTGTGCCGAACCTACGCGGAGAATTCGAATTCGATCGCCCCGTCGCTCGTTTCGACACGATCGGCGAGGGTCGAGACGACCTGGGTCATCAAGAAGCTCGGCTCGGCGGTCCACGTCGGGTCGAGCGCCGCGAGGCGCACGGTCAGCCCCGTCGAGGATCGGCTCACCGTCACCTCGACCGCGGTCGCATCGACGCTCTCGACGAGATCGATGAACGATTCGAACAGCGCCGTCTGGAGATCTGCGACCCGGTCGATGTCCATCGTGTTGGTGTCGACTGCCGACGTGACGAGGTTTGCGATCAACCCACTCGTCCTGAGGTCGCACGGTGCGGTGGTCGTCAGGCGCAGGTCACCGTCGATGGAGCTATGCATGGCGCGCATGGTACCTTGGTGCCAAAGGTTGTTTCAGGAGGACCTGACGTTGGACATGGACATCTCGACACGAGACGAGGGAGATTGGCTGCTCGTCCAGCCGGCAGGCGAGATCGACATCGCCACGGCTGACGCCGTGGAGTCACAACTCGCCGACAACCGCGACACCATCCTGGACCTGACGCAGGTCACGTTCATGGACTCGACCGGACTTCGAACGGTCGTCGGGGCCCACAACCGTTTGAAGGAGGCGAATTGCCGCCTTCGGATCGTCATCCCCGACGGGCCGGTCGAGCGGATCATCGCCATCACCGGCCTCACCGGTGCGCTCGATACGGTCGAAACGCTCGAAGACGCCATTTCGTCTGGCTGAGCGTTTGCACGACTATCGCCTGACGATCTCGAATCACGTCGACGCCCCACGCCTGGCGCGGGTCTTCGCACGAGGAGTGATCGAACGCCTCGAGATCTCCGACGACGCCCGGACGGCGGTCATTCTGATGGTGTCGGACGCCACCTCGGATTCGGTGCGATCGGGACACTCCGTGACGGTGACCGGAACGCACGTCGAGGACGGCTGCCTCCTCACCGTCGAGGGGTCCGAACTCGCACCGCCGACCGTCACATCGATGCCTGACGGGCTCACGGTGGAGTCGGACCAGACAACGCTCGAGATCAGGATCGGCGCATGAGCGACCAGCCGACCGCATCCTTCGAGGTCGATGGACTCTCGGGCCGCTACCTGCGCAGCCACGTACTCGACGCGCTTCCAAGCCTCCCGCCACGTCGACGGGCCGAGATCGAACTCGCCGTAGCCGAGCTCGCCGGACACCTCATCGAATCCGGCGCCTCATCGGCGCAGGTGTCCATCGTGGCCGACACGAGATCGGTGATCGTCGACGTCCACGCGGAAGGTGACGTCGACGCCTCACCTGTCGATCCAATGCGTGCCCGGGTGCTCGAGGTCGTCTCAGACTCCTGGTGGTCGGAAGGATCGGATGCCGGAGCGAAACTGCTGTTGCGCCCGACGTCGACATTGACGCTCGAAGACGTCGCCGAACGAGATCTGTTCCAGCGGTTGGACCACGACGATGACGCACGAGACATCCTGTTCGAGAAGTACTCGTACCTGGCCGATCGGATCAGCCGCCGGTTCCGGGGCAAAGGCATCGGCCAGGAGGACGTCGAGCAGGTCGCTCGTTTCGCCTTGGTCAAGGCGATGGGGCGGTTCGATGTCGACCACGGGGCGTCGTTCGCCTCGTTCGCGGCGCGCACGATTTCCGGAGAACTGAAGCGCCTGCTCCGTGACAAAGCCTGGTCGGTGCGTGTCCCACGTGGGCTCCAGGAGCGAGTGCTCTCGGTCAACGGCTCCAGCTCGCGGCTCCAACAGAAGCTCGGACGGGTCCCGACCGTCGCGGACATCGCAGCCGATGATGTGATCGGGATGGTCGATAATGCCCGCGGGCTCTTCGTACCGCTCGGCCAGTCTCGACGCACCGGTCGGGGCCGACGACGACCGCACCCAGAAGGAGTCGCTCGGAGAGGTCGACCTCCGGATGGCGCTTGCAGCCGAATGGTCGGACCTGCAGGACGCCATCGCCGACCTCGACGACAGAGACGTCGAGATCCTGTATCTGCGTTTCTACGAGGACCTCACCCAGACGGAGATCGCCGAACAGATCGGTGTCTCGCAGATGCACGTGTCGAGGCTGATTCGGAACGCTCTCGGCACCCTTCGTGATCGGCTGGAGTGAACATCTCGAGTTACATGTTTGAGCCTCATGGCCGCCGGGTACGTCGCCCCCACTCGGCTACCACGAGAGGACATCATGGAACAGGTGTTGACAGGGTCCAAGCCCATGCAGAGCGGTCGTCGTCCGAAGACGAAAGCGTCCGGTCGGGTGTGCCGCGAGGATCGATGCTCCACTGTCCTGAGTCAATACAACGTGCGGGAGACCTGCTTCCAGCACACGCCCGTCCGCTTCCCTCGGGTGAGGGGACAAGTCGCCTCCTGATTGGGAGACGACATGGTTGAGCGGGTCACCGACGAAGCGATCGAACGCGCCTACCTCGAAGACGATCGGACCGCTCCCTGGTTGTTCACCAACATGGTGATGACCATCGACGGTGGAACCGCCATCGACGGTCGCTCGTCCTCGATCGGAGATGAACAAGACGCAGTGGTCTTTCGCACGCTTCGTGCGGTTGCCGATGTCATCCTCGTAGCCGCAGCGACGGCCCGGGCCGAGGGTTACAAGCGCCCCCAATTGCCAGAACACCTCATCGAGTGGCGTCGCTCACGAGGGATGAGCGATCTTCCCCGGATCGCTCTCGTCTCGAAGAGCCTCGAATTCGATCTCGAGCCCTTCGAGGACCAGCCCCCGATCGTGGTCACGAGCGGGTCGTCGCCCCGGTCTCGACGCCGCCGTCTCGAGAGCGCAACTGAAGTGCTTCTGTGCGGCGACGACCGGGTCGACGTCGCATTGGCCGTTGATTCACTGAGGGAGTCCGGATTCGGGCGCGTGCTGAGCGAAGGTGGCCCAACCCTCAACGGCCAGCTGGCTGCCGCCGATCTGGTCGATGAATGGTGCGTGACGGTGGCGCCCATGGTCGTGGCAGGCGATTCGAACCGGATCGTCACCGGCCCGTCGATCAGCCCGGCCGATCGATCACTCCGGTTGGATCGCGCCTTGGTCGGAACGACGTCTCTCTTCACGCGGTGGGTGCGAAAGAACTGAGCCGCATCGAAAGTCGGTGGGGCGATTCAGCCGAGAATGACCCAGACCGAACCACTTTCGGAGTCGAAGCCCCAGTCGGTGGCGACGGCGTCCACGATCATGAGACCTCGGCCCGTGGGACCGAGATGTCCCGGTTCCTCATCGAGATACTCGAAGCCTGGATGCTTGGCCTGGCTGACCTCGAGTCGGACACGATCGTGCTCCGGCTCGCGCCCCACGATGACGGTCACTCGACCTGCGTCTCGACCCCCATGAAGCACCGCGTTCGTCACGAGCTCACTGATGAGCAGCTTCGCCGATTCCACTGCAGCATGACCGTCGAGCACGTCAGCGACGAACCGGCGAGCATCGCCGGGAGCGTTCTGGGTCGGACTCAGATGGATCTCTGCCACCGACGCGGTCGAGTTATCGATCTCGTTCATGGTGGCGCGAACATACCCCACACTTCACGGATCAAACCTGTAGCTCTGCTCGAGCGTGGGGCATCGCCATCGATGATTGAGGGATCGTTGCTCCGGGTAGATCCGAATAGTAAAGCAAGACAGGAGCACCCCCATGAACACCCCGACATTCACCGTTCCCGGTATGAACGAAGACGCCGCGAGTGACGTCATCACAACGCTCGACCAGCGGATGGCGGGCCTGCTCGATCTCGCGCTCACGCTCAAGCACATCCATTGGAATGTGGTGGGGCCGAATTTCATCGCAGTGCACGAGATGCTGGATCCCCAGGTCGATGCCGTTCGCGGCATGGTCGACGAGATCGCCGAGCGCATCGCCACCCTCGGCGGCGTCCCGGTGGGAACTCCGGGCGCTTTAGTGGGTCGGCGTGAGTGGGACGACTACGACCTCGGGCGGGCGACAGCCCAACAGCACCTCGGTGCCCTCGACATCGTGTACAACGGTGTGAACGGCGACCACCGTGATGCGGTCGCCAAGCTCGGCGAGATCGACCCCGTCTCTGAGGATCTGCTCATCGCGCAGCTCGGCCAGCTCGAGCTCTTCCAGTGGTTCGTGCGTGCTCACCTCGAGAGCGAGACCGGAGCACTACCCACGGCTGGTGTCACCTCCGAACTGAAGGCAGCCGCCGCAGTCAGCTGACGACGCTCAACCAACACCGACTCGATCGGGCCACGCCGTTCGGCGTGGCCCGATTGCGTCATGGACCGAAGCTCCCC
>CBDTYK010000135.1:0-4840 GCA_965364595.1 uncultured bacterium | reverse complement strand
GGCGTTGCTGTTCTGCTCGCCGTCCTTCGAGGTCGATCATCTGCATCGCCATGTCGATGGCCGCCACGTAGTCGCCCGAGTCGTACACCGCGCCGGTGGGAGTGGTGTGAGGGAGTTCCCGAATGGCGTTGATCCTGCGGACCTCGATCGGATCGAGGCCGGCCGTTCGGGCGAAGGCGTCGATCGCTCGTTCGATCGCCAGGGCCGCTTCCGGGCGGCCGGCACCCCGGTACGAGCCGGTGGGTGCCCGATTGGTGACGACGATGGTGGTGTCGAACTCGAGGCGCGGGATGTCGTACATGCCGGTCGCCACGAGACGCGAGAACATCGGGACCGCCGACCCGTTGTGGGGGTAGGCGCCGGTCTCGGCGAGGAGATCGATCCTGGCCCGGGAGATCCGCCCGTCGGCGGACCCTTCGAGCGTCACCCGGTGACGCTGGGCCCGGCCGTGCGTTCCGGTGGTGAACTGCTCACGGCGGGTCTGAATCCAGACGACCCGGCGGCCGAGCCTGCGAGCGAGTTCGGTGACGACCAGATACTCGGGAAAGAACATGCCCTTCATCCCGAAGGCGCCGCCGACGTCGGGCACCGTCACCCGTAGCGCGTCGATCCCCAGCATCTTGGAGAGCTGGTTTCGGAGCCGGTGCGGCGCCTGGTGTCCGGCCCACACGTGGATGGGGGACACCGATCCATCGGCGAGGATGGCGTTCGTCTCGATCGACACAGGAGCGAGCCGCTGGCTGACGACGTCGACGGTCGAGGCGACGTCTGGGGGAGTGGCGGGTTCCGGTCCTTCGGCCAGGCGCAGCCTGGCGGCCACGTTCGGCCCGCCGTCGAAGAGGTGGACGTCGGACTCGGCGGCGCTCTCCGGATCGTCGACCACCGGAAGCTCGTCCACGTCGACCCACACCAGGTCTGCGGCGTCGGCCGCCGCTCGCTCGGATTCGGCCACAACCACGGCGACGGCGTCGCCGACGAACCGCACCCGGTCGCGTGCCAGCACCGGCCGCGTCATGTATTCGGCTCCGGGGCCGCGTCCGGTGACCGAGGGGATGTCTGCGAGGTCGAGGTCCGCGGCGGTGAAGATGCCGACCACGCCGGGCTCGGAGCTCGCCATCGACACGTCGATGTCGGTGATCGTTCCGTGCGCCACGGGGCTCCGAACGAATGCACAGTGGAGCGTGTCGGATGTGACGAGGTCGCCGACGTAGGCGCCGGTTCCGCGTACCAGCGGCAGGTCTTCGAGTCTCCGGGTGGGTGCTGGACGTGAACTCACGTCGCCGGTTCCCACGTTCATATGTCGTCAGCCTGGATCCAGACGGTCTCCGTGGGGGCGGGGACCCACAGCTCGTAGAAGGAGAAGACCTCGTCGCTGGTGTTCTCGAACCAGTGGACTTCGCCGTCGTCGGCCAGCGCCACGTCGCCTTTGCTCAGGGTGTAGGTGCGGTCGTCGAGGTGGAGGATGCCGGTGCCGGCATCGACGAAGAAGAAGTGCTTCGATCCGACGTGATAGTGGGCGGCTGCCGTGTCACCGGGGTGATACGTGATGTGGTCGGCCTTGATGTCGGTCGTGCCGAACAGGTCCTCGGTGATCAGATCCACCCTGTCCCGGCTGTCGCGGGTCGATCTGATCTTCGGCAGTTCAGAGAACGGGATCACCGATGGCATGGGTGAAAACTACTCGCTGACCGGTGTGCCTGCAAACGATTGCAGGCACGGCCCGCGTTGCTGTCGGCCGTTCCGCTCATCGCAGCCGACGGATCTTGCCCGGCGAGGAGCAGGAATGAGTGCAGACGAACCATCTGAGCTCCGATCCGGCGACCGATGGACGACCGATCGAAGCTCAGAGACCCGGTTCTTTGCGGGTGTCGATGTTCACCACGGGTACGGCAACCTCGGTCTCTTCGAGTGTGCGAACTGCCTGCGCCTCCCATTCAGCCGTGACTTCGTTGGAGTCTGCGAGTTCGGACAGTGCCGAACGGACTTCGTCGGCCGCTTTCTGGAGTTGGTATCGGCGTGCGAAGTCGTCTTGATCGAGGCGAGCGATCGCTGCGCGGATGTCGTCGAGTCGCTGCAGGAGCGCTTTCCGAGGTTCCATCCGACGACGATATCGCATGTTCGATCGTTCGCGCCCCTTTGTCCGTCTGGGATGGCAACGTCGATCGTTTCTCGTTGTGTGTCCGGGTTGCCCCGGGTTGGTCAGTCCGATCCGAACGGCGCCACCGCCGCCATCACGAGCCCCAAGACGATCCCGAGAACCGGCAATACGATCACGCTGAGGTTGTCGAGGGGACGAATCCCGAACTGTTGAAGGAGTAGCGCGAGGAAGAGCCCGAAGAACAGGCCGGAGACGGCGCCGAGAACTGGTTTGCCTTTCATGCCACGCCCTTCTTTCGTCCGGCCATCACCATTCCGGTTCCGGCAGCGAGTGTTCCCACGATCGATGCGATGCCGACGGGAGTCGTCGCTGCGTTGCCCTCGATGAGGAGCATCACCGAGCCCTCACACGTTCCTCCGTCGCCCGCATGCGAGCCTTCGAGTTCGTACAACCCGACGAGGTCGAACGGGAGGAAGTCCTTGGCGTCGTCGATCGCGTATTCACCCGACGCGTCCTGGCTGTTCTCGGCGTTCTCGCCCTCCCAGTCCTCGATCTCCCAGGTTGTTGGGCCGATGACGATCCCGACCCGCCCTCGGTGGTTGGTGATCGGGTTGTCGGTCTGGCCGGTCCACGATGCGATCAGACCCGTCTTGTCGGGGATGACGATCGGGTCATCGGCGGTGTCGTTTGACTCGTCGTATTGCTCTCCGTCGATGGTGACGGTGCCGGAGCACGGCCCGTCGATCACGCCGAGCGCGGTCGCCGGGAACAGGAAGAGCGCTCCGAGCATCATCGCCGCCATCAGGCTGTTGCGAGTTGCCGTCGTTCTGGTCATGGACAGAAGATCACCGACCTTTCTTCGAGATACATCGCCGCGGATCGAGCGTGGAGTGAGAGCGAACGACCGTCATTTCCGAGCTCGCTGGCCAGCGGATCGTGGTGCGGGTCGCCGCCCCCAAGCATCAGCCGTAGGCGCGCCACCTCCCATGTTCCGAGAATGACGGGCCCGAGCTCACCTGACAATGGGCCTTCGGTCTGTTTGCTGCGTTGGCCCGCTTCGGCCCTCACGTCAATGGGAACGGCGATTGCGCCCACCATGGCAAGTCGGATGTGCGGATGCGGACGACCCACTTGACCCACCAGAAGCCACGACGGTCGGGGGCGACGATCCGAGCCGGAAAACCGTGTCCGGCGCTCAGGGGCGCGCCGCCCACGTGCGTCACGAGCCACAGTCGATCCAGATCTCGTATCGGGAATCTACGGGCGTAGCCGGTGGCTGACCGGACTTCGATGCTTCGGGCCGACCCTTGGTCCACGAGACGATCGAGCCGGACACCTTCCCACTCCTGTTCGGAGTACCAGCCGCTCGTGCAGTCCAGGATGGCGGTGACCGCCTCGAGACCGGCATCTGCGATCTCGCCGATCCCGTAGACGACTCCATCGATGTCGAGCCTCCACTCGTCGGAGTCGATCCGTTGGACCCGATCGTCGAACCACTGTGTGACCGGCATTTCGGATGGATCGAACGAGGACCGTTCGTGCGAACCGGTGAACCTTCGCTCGGCGCCGGCCGAGTCGGCCAGCACCAGGCTCTGCTCCCATCCCGCCCAGATCGCAGTCGCCAGCCCGGCGAGCCCGGCGGTTCGGAGGAAGGTGCGGCGGCCGAGGTCACTCGCCTTCGGTTTCACCGGATGTGATCGATAGTGGAGCCCCAGTAACACCAGAGCCATGAGGCCTCCGCCGACGTGGATCTGCATCACGGTCAGCGGACCGATCCGGGTGGCTGCGTCGGTCGCGTGGACCAGTCCGGATGCGAGTGTCGTGGCGACCAGCGTGAGCAGGAGATATGACGCCCAACGCGACGGCCGCCTGCGGCGGACGCCCCTGGAGACGACCGCCGACTTCCACGGTGCAATCGCCGCAACGGCGAATCCGGTGACTGCGTGGACCATGGCAGGATCGATTCTCCAGTTACGACCGATCGTGTTGGCGAACAGTCCGGTGAGGACGGCCGCAGGCGCCAGCGCGAGAAGGGCGAGGTTGGTTCGTCTGCGCCGGTCACGGTCGCCTGCCACCTCCTCGAGCGTATCGGCGTCGGGATCATGTGTGACAGAGAGGCGTGACGCGTCAGCGGGTGGACGACCAGCTCGTGGGCGTGGGTACGCTCCCGCCATGGCCTATCGATGCGCACACTGCGGCAACCGGACCAGGTTCGACGTCGTCGACACGGTCCGGCGGAAGTCGTTCCACCACTACACCCTCGGGGGAGAGTTGGACGTCGAGTCCGAGGAGATCCTCGAACGGCAGATCGAGTCGATCACTTGCCGCTGGTGCGACCGCTCAGACGGGATCGAGGACTATTCGATCGACTAGGGAACCGGGGTGAGGGCCGGTTGGGAGGCAACCCCCCTCACCCCGGGGGCAGCTTCCCTAGAACCTCGGACAGACACTTCCTGGCCGGCGCCTGCGTCGCGTTCATGCGATTGGCCCCGGTGATCGAGTTGTCGACACGTGCAGTCGACATCGATCTCACCGACGTTGCCGGAGGGGCGAGCTCCGGAACCAGCCGTGCCGCCAGGTAGGCGGCGAGGAAGGCCCGACGCATGAGTGAAGTCCTTTCGTCATCCGCAACTTCACGAGTGGATACGTCGGCGGCGTCGTTCTGGTTCAGCCGATCAGTCTTTCGGAGGGGTGTCCCAGTCGTGGACGTCCTTGCCCGCCTCCCGGCTGAGGATGTCGAGC
>CBDTYK010000134.1:0-4874 GCA_965364595.1 uncultured bacterium | reverse complement strand
CAGCATGCGACGCCGATTCACCCGGTCACTCAGCTTCCCGGCCCAGAGCGTGAAGACGAGGATGGCACCGAACTGGATGGCCGATATCAGACCGACCTTCGTGTTCGAGCCGGTGATCTCGAACACCAGGACGCCGGCGGCGATGTTCTGAAACCAGTTACCGGCGTTCGAGAAGAGATTGCCGAAGAAGTACGGGCCGAATCGCCGATCGGTGATCAGCTCTCGGGCGCTTCGCGATTCCTCCGTGACGGCCATCCCGATTCCTTTACCCTTCGAAGCAGCCATGAAACTGACATCTCTCACCCCAGGCATGCCCATCCCGTGGGGCGGTGACCGTATCACACACGTATCCGACGAGTTGGCGGCGGCGTTCACCGCCGGCGATCGTCTCGTCGTCGTTCAGGACACCGGCGACCTGCTCCACATCCCCGAGGCCGCGTGGAAGACCGCGGCAGCCGCCGTCGATGCCGCCACAGCGGCCTTCGCCCAACTCAGATCCGTGACCGACGACAGCATCACTGCCTTCTATCAGGCGTTCGCCGACCAGCTGGAGGACGACGATGCGTTCGGACCGATCGCAGCGGCCAACGCCGTCGACATGGAATCGGCGGCTGGTCGTGGACGCTCCACGACCCGGCTCGAGCTCACGCCCAAGATGAGGGAGGACATGATCGACGGCCTCCGCTCGTGGGCGTCCACGCCATCGATCAGGGGCCAGATCACGCAGACAGTCGAGCACGACGGGTGGAAACTCGACCAGGTGCTCGCGGGCGTCGGACCGGTCGGATTCGTGTTCGAGGGCAGACCCAACGTCTTCGCCGACGCCACAGGCGTGCTGCGTTCCGGCAACTCCGTGGTGTTCCGGATCGGGTCAGACGCCCTCGGGACGGCCCGGGCGATCGTGAGTCAGGCGCTGGAGCCGGCACTCGAGGCCTCAGGTCTGCCACGAGGAACGGTCAGCCTGGTCGACTCGGCCGACCGCGCTGCCGGCTGGGCGATGTTCTCCATGCCGACACTGGCGCTCGCGGTCGCACGTGGCTCGGGCCGCGCCGTCTCGCAGCTCGGAGCGGTCGCTCGGCAAGCCGGGATCCCGGTGAGCCTGCACGGGACCGGCGGCGCTTGGATCGTCGCAGACACGGATGCCGACGAGAACCGGTTCCGCGCCGCGGTCGTCAACTCGCTCGACCGCAAGGTCTGCAACACGCTCAACACCTGCTGTGTCACCGAGGCGGCCGCCGAACGACTGGTGCCGGTGCTGTTGGAAGCGCGCGAAGGGGCGGGCAGGTTGCGCTCCGCCAAGCCGAAGCTGTGGGTGGTCGAGAACCAGGCCGGAGCGATCCCGGCATCGTGGTTCGAGGAGGTTGCGATCTCGCGGGCGGAGGGGGACGTGATGGAGCCGCAGACCTCCACGCTCGGCTGGGACGATCTCGGCCGCGAGTGGGAATGGGAGAACAGCCCAGAGGTGACGCTTGCGGTCGTCCGGGACGTCGATCACGCCATCGAGCTGTTCAACACCCTCAGTCCCCGCTTCGCCGCGAGCTTGATCAGCAGCGACTCCGGTCGGGTGGACCGTTTCTTCGACGAGATCGACTCTCCGTTCGTCGGTGACGGGTTCACGCGTTGGGTGGACGGCCAGTTTGCGTTGAACAAACCGGAGCTCGGACTGTCCAACTGGCAGTTCGGTCGCCTGTTCGGTCGAGGTGGCGTTCTGAGCGGGGATTCGGTCTACACGGTTCGTAGCCGCGCCACCCAGTACGATGAGAACATGCGGCGATGACGCCGAGGGGTTGACTCTCCGCAAGATGGGTAATTGATTGCCGATAAGGAATGAGTGGCACCAGGATCTGTGTTGACACAGATGGAATACCAACCGGAGACACCGGGTACGGTGTCGACGAGGCGAAACAGAATGGAGACGAGCATGACCGAGGACCGCAAAGGAACCATCGTCGTAGACGAATTCCTCGAAAAGCACGGCGCCGTTCTCCCCGCCCACATCATCGACTTCGCGCTCGACGTGCGATCGATCTTCGTCGAGATGGAAGAGCGCAGCACCGTCGGCGTCTGAACGGAACGAAGACTTGCAGTCGAGGGCGGACCATCGGTCCGCCCTTTGACGTGCCTGAGAGGACGAACAGATGTCGATGAAGCTCGCTCAGGCGATCGCGATGCTGTCTCCTCATCGGCGCATCCTGGTGTACACCGGGGCGGGCATCTCGACCGAGAGCGGTATCCCGGACTTCCGCGGGCCGAACGGGCTCTGGACGAGAGTCGACCCCGACGATTTCACGATCGACCGGTATCTCAACAGCAGACAGCGCCGGATCGAAGGATGGCGAATGCATGCCGAGGGTGCGCTGTGGGGAGCACGATCGAACATCGCTCCCAACTCGGCCCACCTCGCTGTCACTCGGCTGTGGTCCGCAGGGCTGACGTCGGGCGTCATCACTCAGAACGTCGATGGTCTCCATCTGGTCGCAGGCGTCCCCCGCGAGGCGATCTCGGAGATCCACGGGGACGTCAGGCGGGTCGTCTGTCTGGGCTGCGCAGCCGAACAACGCATCGAGGACGTGCTCGAGCGGGTCGACGACGGGGAGCAGGATCCACCCTGTCTCGAATGCGGCGGCATCCTCAAGCCGTCAACCGTGATGTTCGGTGAACTCCTCCCTCCGGCCGAGATCGAGAAGGCCGACCGCTTCAGCGCCGCAGCCGACGCCGTCCTCGTGATCGGCTCCACCATGTCCGTCTACCCGGCCGCCGAGTTCCCCATGGCGGCTCGAAGACGAGGGGTGCCGCTGGTGATCGTCAACCAGGGCCGGACGGACCATGACAGCTGGGCTCACGTCAAGGTGGACGGCCCCGCCGGTGAGATCGTTCCGAAGATCGTCGACGCGCTCACCGACTCCTGACCGACGACGCGTCTGTCGGCTTCCCGACCATGCCCAGGTTCGTTTCCCTCGCGTCCACTCGCGCGCGATAGGTTCGAATTCGAACGGAGGCGCGATGACCGACTGCGAATGGTTTCGAATCGATCACGGCGGGCTCGAGGAGGGCAGGGTCACGACCGTCGTCGTGAACGAAATGGCGCTGGCCGTGATCCGAACGAGCTCGGGCTACGGCGTGCTCGACAATCGGTGCCCCCATCAAGGTGGCCCGCTGGGCGACGGCGAGCTGGACGAACAAGGCTGGCTCCGCTGCCCCTGGCACGGATACGAATACGACCCGGTCAGCGGCGAGCCGCCCGAAGGCTTCGACGATGCGGCCACCTGTTTTCCTGTGGAGGAACGCGAGGACGGGCTCTATGCCGAGCTCCCCGTGCGCCGCCGTGCGGTTACCGCCATGGACCAGATGGTCGATGTGATGACCGACTGGGGCGTGGACACCGTGTTCGGCATGGTGGGACACTCCAACCTGGGGCTCGCCGATGCGCTCCGCCTGGCCGAGGAGGACGGGCGACTGCGATACATCGGCATCCGCCATGAAGGCGCCGCCTCGTTCGCTGCCTCCGGATACGCCAAGCTGACGGGCCGACCGGCGGCCTGCTTCTCCATCGCCGGACCGGGAGCGACGAACCTGCTCACGGGCCTCTGGGATGCCAAGGTCGACCGGGCGCCGGTGCTCGCGCTCACCGGACAGGTCAACACCCAGGTACTCGGGCCCGGCACGTTCCAGGAGGTCGACCTGGCGTCGGCGTTCGCCCCGGTCACGGCATGGAGCCAGACGGTCCTCGGCGCCGGGAACGCCACCGAGCTGATGGCGCTCGCCATCAAGCACGCCGTCGTGGAACGAGACGTCACCCATCTGATCTTCCCCGACGAGGTCCAGAACCTGCCTGGACTCGACGATCCGCCCGAGCGATCGAAGGTGGGTCGGGTCGGTCGACCCGAGATCACGCCGCCTGCAGCAGAGCTGGACAGAGCGGTCGACCTGCTGGCGGGCGCCGAGCGGCCGGTGATCATCATGGGCAACGGCGCACGCGAGCATCGCGACGCCATCATCGCGTTGGCCGAGAAGATCGATGCCCCGGTCATCACCACGTTCCGGGCGAAGGGACTGATCGCCGACGACCATCCGCTCGCATGCGGGGTGGTGGGGCGGTCCGGCACGCCGATCGCCTCGGCAATGATGACCAAGGCCGACGCCCAGCTTGTCGTGGGTGCGTCGTTCTCGAATCATTCCGGGATTGCGACATGGGTTCCGACGATCCAGGTCGACTTCGATCGGATGACGCTCGGCAAGTTCCACACCGTCGACGTCCCGCTCTGGGGTGAGATCGGCACGACCGTCGGACTCATCTCACAACGGCTCCAACCCGCCGACCGTCCCGAGATCCACCGAGAGATGGCTGAACGGGTCGCCGACTGGCGTCGGGTCAAGCAGCGACGGGCTGCACAGACCGACGAGGCCGGGCGCATGCACCCGGCGGCGGTCTTCGCCGCGCTCGGTGCCGCACTCGACGAGGACGTAGCCATGGCTGTCGACGTCGGCAACAACACGTATGCGTTCGGCCACTACCTGGAAGCCAAGCGCGGTCTCGACGTCGTCATGTCGGGGTATCTCGGTTCGATCGGATACGCCTTTCCCGCCGCCATGGGCCTGTGGGCTGCAACGGTCGGCACCGGTCGCAAGATCGTCTCCGTGTCGGGTGACGGCGGGTTCGGGCAGTACATGGCAGAGTTCACCCCGGCCGTGAAGTACGGGATGGGGATCACCCACGTGCTGTTGAACAACTCCGAGCTGGGCAAGATCTCACGCGAACAGGTCGGAGCGCTGCACCCGATCTATCAGACCTCGCTGGTCAACCCCGACTTCGCCGAGTACGCCCGCCTGTGCGGCGGCGTGGGCTATCGGGTATCGGACACCGCAGATCTCCC
>CBDTYK010000133.1:0-4885 GCA_965364595.1 uncultured bacterium | reverse complement strand
AGCCGACCGATCGATGCAAATGGCGGAGTGTGAACCGGTCGATGTCGACGTGGCCGAACTCCACGACGCCTTCACGATCCTCGAGATCGCCCAGAGCGAGGAAGCAGGCTTCTTCGCACGTGGGGAGGGTCATCTGGCGCTGGAGAAAGGTGAGACCGCACTCGGCGGCTCGCTGCCGATCAACGTCTCGGGCGGGTTGAAGGGCCGCGGTCATCCGGTGGGCGCCACGGGTATCGCTCAGGCACACGAAATCGTCACACAACTCCGGCACGAGGCCGGCGGCAGGCAGGTGGACGCCGCAACCGTCGGTTTCACCTGCAACTTCGGCGGATTCGGCAACAACGTGGTCTGCCTCACGTTCCGAAGGGAGGGCTGATCATGCAGCGACGGATCTACGGGTATCGATGCCGGGTGTGCGGAACGCTCCACTATCCGTTCCGGATGCGGTGCAAGAGCTGCGGGAACCTCGAGTTCTTCGAATTCGATCCCGAGCCGCTGCCGACGACCGGAACCCTCGTCACGTTCACCCATGTCCACAACCTTCCCGCAGAGTACGAGGTGGAACGCCTGGGGCTCGGGGTGGTCGAACTGGAGGACGGCACACGAGTGGTCGGGCAACTCGACATCGAGAAACCGACGATGGGCATGAGCGTCGACGGAGACGTCCAGGTCGTTCGGCGAGAGGCGTACCAGGACTACTGGGGCTACGTGTTCCACCCTGCGTGAGCGCAACCGAGAGAGGATCGACATGACGACCACGAGAGAGACGTCCGCTTCCAAGGCGGTGCGCACGATGCGGGCCGCCGTCCAGGAGCGCTACGGGGAGCCGACCAGCGTCGTGACGGTCCGTGAGGTCCCGGTGCCGGCGATCGAAGACGATCAGGTGCTCGTGCAGGTTCACGCGGCCGGCGTGAACTGGGCGGACCGTTCGATGACCACCGGGGAGCCGTATGTGATGCGGCTCGGATACGGGTTCGCTCGGCCCCGGAAAGGGATCCGAGGGATGGACGTAGCGGGTGTCGTCACCGAAGTGGGGGCATCGGTCACAGAGTTGTCGCCGGGCGACAACGTCTTCGGCTGGTGTACCGGTGCGTTTGCGGAGTACGTCGCCGTGCGGTCGGCTCATCTGATCGAGAAACCCGACACACTGTCGTTCGCAGAAGCGGCAGGTCTCCCGCTCGCCGGGTGTGTCGCGCTCCAGGCTGTGCGGGACATCGCCGGCGTTCAGAACGGGGACGAGGTCCTGGTCGTCGGGGCGTCAGGTGGCATCGGAAGTCTCACGGTGCAGATCGCCAAGGCGTACGGCGCCACTGTCACCGGCGTCTGCAGCACACCCAACCTCGAGTTCGTCGAGTCCCTCGGTGCCGACCGGGTGATCGACTACACGAAGACCGACTTCACGCTCGGGGACGCCCGCTATGACATGATCCTCGACATGGCGGACCGACACCGTCTGTCGGAGCGGCGCCGAGTCATGGCCGATCAGGGCACGCTCATTCCCAACAACGGCATGGGCGGGCGGTGGATCGGGAGTCTTCCCCGCATCGCCAAGGCAAAGCTGGTTTCGCCATTCGTGAGCCAGCGGTTGCGGCCGTTCTTCTCGATGGCGAAGCGTGGCGATCTCGAGGAACTGATCGAACTCGTCGACAGCGGTGCGCTTCGACCCGTCGTGGGCAGCGCGTACCCGCTGAACCAGACCGGGAAGGCCATCGCCGAAGCCGGGGGAGGGCACGCTCGCGGCAAGGTCGTCGTAATCGTGAAGGCCGGGAAGATGGACACCTGACATGGCGGAAACCCGGCTGATCCTGTCGGGCTTGTGGGTTGCGCTCATGCTCACCTATCTGCTCGGCGACGTGTTGCGCATCTTCGCCGGCGACTTCACATCCGGGGAGATCGACGGCCAGGAGGCCAGTCAATGGATGTGGATGCTCGCCGCGCTCGTCATGCTGATCCCGATCGTCATGGTCGTCATGTCATTGACGGTTGCGTACCCGGCGATCCGGTGGATCAACGTGGTTGCGGCGGGTTTCCTGATCCTCTTCAACATCGTCGGGCTGCCGTACCCGTCCGCCTACGACAACTTCCTGATCGTCGTGGGCTTCGTATTCAACGGTTTGACGGTCTGGTACGCCTGGACCTGGGTGTGAGCCGTCAGGGTGCGGGAGGTGGCCCGGCCGACGGGACCAGAGACCGGAACCCGTCACCTACCCTGATGGACCGCATTGCGGCGTCGGTCGGTTCCTGGAACGCACGCAGCCCGAAACGACCGAGCACAGCCACGGTGTGCGAGATGATGTCGCTCTGGAGTGCCTCGTACGCCTCCCAGTCGGTGAGCCGGGTGAACGCGTAGATCTCGATGGGGAGCCCGTGGTGTCCCGGCTGCAGTTGGCGAACCACGAGCGGCATCTTCTCCGTCTCCAGTTCCGGTATCGCCCGCAGCCACTCGAGGAGGTGTTCGGTCAACGAGTCGAGATTCGTGCGGTCTTCGACTTCGGACTCGAAGTGGATGCTCGAAATGTCGAGATTGACCGAACGTTTGATCCGCCGCAGTCCGAGTTCCTCGACACTGCGCCAGTTCTTGAATGCCTCGGATGTCAAGCGGTAGGTCGGGATCGACGTGACCGTCTTGTCCCAGTTCTGAACCTTTACGGTGGTCAAGGCGATGTCGACGACCGTTCCGTTCGCATCGAATTGCTCCATCTCGATCCAGTCGCCCACTCGCAGCATGTCGTTCTGGGCGAGCTGGATCGATGCCGCCAACGACAGGATCGTCTCCCGGTAGAGCAGCAACAAGATCGCTGCAGCAGCGCCGAGCCCGCTGAGGAAGTACCAGATCGACTGTCCCGTCAGGATCGACAGGACCCACACGTCGCCCAGGATGTAGAAGACGATCTGGAGGACCTGCAGGTATCCCTTGATCGGCCGCGATCGCGAGATGTCAAGGGTCTCGTAGACGGAGTTGAAGGCCATCAGGAGCGCGTTGAGCGTGAACGTGCCGAACACGATCGCGATCCCGCCCGAGACGCGGATCCATGCCTCCACCCAGAACTCGCCCAGACCGGGAACCGACGGTCCGGCAAGGCGGACGAAGATCGCGGCCGAAAGGAACGCCAGCCAACGCCTGAGGCGGCGGTCCGAGATCACGTCGTCCCAGCGGAAGGCGGTTCGACGGGCCAGTCGATTCGCTCGTGGGAGCACGAATGCACGCATGACGAACAAGACCGCCACTCCTGAACCGAGCACGATCGCCGCACCGGCGATCGTCGAGGCAGGTCCTACGCCGAGCCAGTCCTGAAGGAAATCCATCGCGTCCTTTCCACTCAGACGCTATGGCGATTCCATGGACCTCCGAAGCGTCGGAAGTCCCTTCGTGTCCCTCCCGCATCACCTCGACGCCACGGCGATCGCGCGCAAATGGGGGTGGAGTGCCCCGCTCCACCCCCGTTCTTTCCAGCCCGCAGTCGATCAGCGTGTGGTCTCGGGGAAGACTCCGTCTGCGTGTCCGACATACACCGGCACGTAGACGACACCGTCGGTGTGGCGGGGACCCAACACCAGCGGCGAGGATTCGATCACCGGGAGGTCACCGCCCGATGCCCCGACGTACTCGGGGAGGAACACCACACCTTCTAGTTGCCGCACCCCGAGCACCAGCGGCGAGGATTCGATCGCCGGGAGGTCTCCGCCCGAAGCTCCGACGTATTCGGGCACCATCACGACCCCGAAGTGCCGAGGCCCGAGCACCAGTGTGCTCTCCGCCTCCGGCTCGGTCGACTGGGTCATGAGCAGTGTTGCCGCCAGTGCGACGGCCGCCACGAGGACGATGCCCAGCGCCCACTCGAACCAACGAATCCGGCTCTGGGGAGCGACCGGGGGACGCTCGAGTTCTTTGATCTCCTGCTCTCGCAGCTCTTCCGGCCGCTCAACGACCGGTTCCCGTGTCAGTGTCACGATCCACTCCTTTCGCAGAACGCAGACCCTCTTGCTCTCTGGTCCACCATCGCGCATTCCCCTGGTCGGGGGCTGGCAGGTTGCTGGCGCGGAGCTGACCAAGGCCTCTTACCGCCGGCGGCGCTCCGAGACACGCTCAGGGTGACGTGGCCATCGATATTCGGCTCCTTGGACCAGTTGAGCTCGCCGTGGACGGAGCGGCCGTGCACATCGGTGGGGATCGTCCGACGACGCTGCTGGCTGCGCTGGCGATCGACGTCGGGCATGCCGTCCCGGTCGATCGGCTGGTGGTCGACGTGTGGGGCGACGATGTGCCCGAGGCCGCCGAGGCCGATCTCCAGTCGCATGTCTCGAAGCTGCGGTCCGCGATCGGTGCCGATCATCTCCTGAGCGAAGACCACAGTTACACGCTGGAGCTTCCGCCTGACGTCGTGGATGCCGTCCGCTTCGAACGCCTGGCGCTGGAGGCCGAGCGGTTGCTCCCCGACGAACCTCAGAGAGCTCTCGACGCGTGTGTCGAGGGAATGGCGCTGTGGCGTGGAGCGCCGTTCGGGAGCCTTGGCGACCTTCCCTTCCTGCGACCCGCTGCGAGCCGCCTGATCGAACTCCGCAGCTCGGTGATCGAGCTCCGGCTCGAAGCCGACCTGGCGCTCGGCCGCCACGCCCGAGCGATTCCCATGTTGGAGACGCTGGTGTCCGAATACCCATATCGAGAGCGAACCTGGTACCTGCTCGCCGATGCACTGGCCAGGGATGGCAGGCGCGTCGAGGCGTTGAGGACGTTGCGGCGCCTCGAGGTGCAGCTGGGCGAGGTCGGGCTGACACCGAGTCGCGAGCTGCGTGACCTGGAACAACAGATCATCGACGAGGTGCCACCACATGTGGCGAGGCTGTCGCGACACCGATGACCCGGGGTGTCGATTGCGGCTGCAAT
>CBDTYK010000132.1:0-4903 GCA_965364595.1 uncultured bacterium | reverse complement strand
TGTTCGCCGGTGCGGGGATCATGTCGGACTCGCTCCCGGAGAACGAGCTCGAGGAGACCAGGCTCAAGCTCGGAGCCATGATGTCGGCGCTCGAATGAGCGGTCTGCGGTATGCGGAATGCGCAACCCGCGATCGCTGAAACAAGAGGCCATGGCGCATCGCGCCCAGGCAAGGCAGACCGTGCCCTTCAGACCACCTGGTCGATCGCGGCGTGGGCGACTTCGGTGAGGCGGCGATGGTGGGCGACGTTGACCGTCCGATCCGTCTTCGCCACGACCATCGACACGCCCGGTTCTGCGATGGCGGCCTCGATCGCCGGTTGCAGGTCGACAGGTCGTGCGACCTCTGCGTACCCGAGCCCATGGAACTCGGCGAGCCGTTCGAACGACCGACCGTGCGGAGTGCCGAACACGGTCTCGAAGCCGTTCCGGTGATCCGCCTGCGGCAGGAACGAGAAGATCCCTCCGCCATCGTTGTCGACCACGACGAACACGCAGTCGGGACGCTTGGCCAGAAGGAAGCCGTTGGAGTCGTGCAGCATCGACAGGTCGCCTGCCAACGCCACCACGGGGTCACCCGACCCCGACGCCACACCGAGCGCCGTGGATACGAAGCCGTCGATCCCCGACGCCCCTCGATTGGACATCACGGAGCCGACCTGCACATCCAAGAACAGATCGAGGTCGCGGATGGGCATCGACGACGCCACCACCAATCGCCCTCGCTGGGCCGCCCGAGCGGTGTCTCGAGCGATCAACGGCTCGGACATGTCCTCCCACCGGTCGATCTCGCCGTTGACCGCTGCCCGGACCGCACGGTCGATCTCTGTCAGACCATCGAGCCAGTCGGGATCGGCGGGGGGCACCGAGGCGTGCTGAACGACCTGTGTTGCGGCCGCCGAAGGGTCCAGCCAACGACCGGAGGGGTCGATCGCCTTCGTGGGCAACCCACTCAGCCAGGTGCCGAGCTGACGGGAGAGCCCGACCCGTCCCACTGTGATCACCGCCTCCGGCGCCCAACGCTCCCGGCCGTCGTGTGTGGCGAGATAGTGGAGTCCGGTGAGTGCCTCGACAGATCTCTTGTTCGAATGGGGCTCGGCGACGAACGCAACGCCCGTGAGATCGACGGCGACGTCGCCTGCGGTGTCACCCAGGACCACGAGGGTGCGCTCAGGATCGCTGCCACGTGACAGGTGCCAGCTCGAGCGCTCGCCGACTTCCGACCATGGCGTACCGCCCGGCCGGCCATCGGTGCCCGATGAGAACGGTGCTGCCTTCGTCCGTCCGTCATCTGTCGCCGGCACGAGCGGCTCACGGAATGGGAGGTTGAGATGCACGGGGCCGGGCATCCCGCCGCCGACGCCGCGCGCTGCGGCGACGGCGCGGCAGATCATCGACCGCCACAGGGCGTTCGAGCCAGGTCGATCCTCCGGCGGGCCTGGGTCGAACTCCCAGCGAACCCGTCCGCCGTAGATTCCTCGCTGCTCGATGGTCTGATTGGCGCCACGGTCTCTCAGCTCGGGAGGCCGGTCCGCCGAGAGCACGATGAGCGGGCGGTTGCTGAGATCGGCTTCGACGACGGCGGGGAGCAGGTTGGCCACGGCAGTGCCCGACGTGGTCACGACCGCCGCCGGGACACCATCGATGCCCATGCCGAGCGCGAAGAAGCCGGCGGACCGCTCGTCGATCTCGACGTGCACATCGAGACCCATCGACAGAGCCGTCATCGACAGGGCCGCCGACCGGGATCCCGGAGCGATGACGATGCGGCCGACCCCGTTGCGTCGGAGTTCGTCGAGCACGACTGTGGCCATGGCAACGGCCGGGTTGGGATGGGTCATGTGAGGGTCTCTGCTGCCTGACGAAGCCGGCGGAGCAGGCGGCGCTCTGTCTCGGGGTCGGCTTGCCACTCGTCCAGCAGGTCGGGATCGGGTGTGACGTCCCGGACCTCGATGCTGCCGCCGATCGGCAACAGCGGATCGGTCGTGACGTCACCCTCGAGCAGGACAGCGGTCGCCAAGCCGCAGTCGTACGGGAGTTCAGGAAGGGCGGCTGCCGCACGGAGACCGGCAGCCAAGCCCACTGAGGTCTCGAGTGCGGAGCTGATCACGACGTCCATTCCGGATCTCTCGGCGAGATCGAGGGTCCGCTGGACACCACCGAGCGGCTGCACCTTGAGCACGAGGAGATCTGCCGCTTCCCGCTCGACGACCTCCATCGGATCCGGTGATTGGCGGATCACTTCGTCTGCTGCGATGGGCACACTGACCCGCCGACGGAGCTCGATCATCTCCTCGATCGTCGCGACCGGCTGTTCGACGTACTCGAGGTCGAACCAGTCCAGCTCGTTGATCCGCTCTGCGGCCTCATCGACGCCCCAGGCGGCGTTGACATCGACCCGGAGCCGCCCGTCGCCACCGAGCGCGTCGCGCACCGCTGAGACGCGGGCGAGATCGGTGTCACGGCTCTCGCCCCTGTCTGCGATCTTGACCTTCGCCGTGCGACATTCGGACTCGCGCACGAGCTCGTACGCCTGCTCGGGCGGAACAGCGGGCACGGTGACGTTGACAGGGATCGAGCTGCGCTCAACCGGCGGGCGCTCGGCAACAGCAGACTCCAGAGCCGCAGCCAGCCAGCGTGAGGTCGTCCCGGGCGGGTAGTCGGGAAACGGTGAGAACTCGCCCCATCCGGCAGGGCCTTCGAGCAGCACGGCTTCTCGCCACGTGACCCGCCGAAACCGCACGATCATCGGGATCCTCACGAGGTGGAGGCTGACCTCGTCGAGGCTCACGATCCTTGTTCCGCCCTGATGAAATCGACGAGCCGTTGGATCTGCTCATCCGACAGCGTCCTGTCGAAGGCGGGCATCGCGCCGCGCCCGTTCGCGGTCACATCGAGGATGTAGCTGTCCGGCCGTTCCACGAGTTCCGAGCCTGCCCCCATGGCAGGCCCGACTCCGCCACTCAGATCGGGTGCATGGCAACGAGCACAGAACTGCGAGTACAGCTCGGAGCCCGTCGCATCCGGAGCTGCTGAACCGGTGCAAGCAGCGAGCAGCAGCATCAGACAAGTACCTAGAACGCGAAGTCGCATGCTGGGATGGTACGTGGGCGCCGCACCGACCTGGAACCACCGCATCGGTCGCCGGTACCCTCGTGTTCGTGTTTCCCGTGGTTCGAGGTGTCCCTGCGGTCACGACCCAACAGATGATCGAGGTCGATCGCGTCATGATCGAAGACCTCGACATCGACCTGGCCCGCATGATGGAGAACGCCGGTCGAAACCTGGCCGTCCTGGCGACGGCCCTGTATGAGCCACAGACCGTCCAGGTGCTGGCCGGAACGGGGGGGAACGGCGGTGGGGCCCTCGTCGCCGCCCGACACCTCGCGAACCGCGGTGTGGACGTGCGCGTGACGACCACAGCCGGTCCGGACCGGATGACACCGGTCGCCGCCCGACAAGCCCGGATTCTCGAGCGAATCGGCGTCGAGTTCTCGACCGACCCCGTCGACGCCGATCTGATCATCGACGGGCTCATCGGCTACTCGCTCTCGGGCGCACCTCGAGGGAAGGCGCTCGCACTCATCGAGTGGAGCCACGGTCGCACCGTGCTGTCACTGGACGTGCCGTCCGGGGTGGACTCCGAGACTGGTGAGATGCCCGGCGAGGCGGTCACGGCGTCGGCGACCATGACCCTGGCTCTGCCCAAGACGGGAATCGTCGGCCACGACCACACCGGTCGCCTGTTTCTCGCCGACATCTCTGTGCCGCCGCGGGTGTACACGGCGTTCGGGATCGATCTCGAGACTCCGTTCGGCGCCTCTCCGATCGTTGAGCTCACTTGAGCGTCAACGCAGTTCGTCGGGTAGATCAGGGAACACGGACTTGACTTCTTGTGATCTGGATTTCGAGGCGATCAACAGGGCGTCGGGGGTGTCGACGACGACGATGTCGTCGAGCCCGATCACTGCGATCAGACGATCGCCGGATCGCACATACGACCCGTTCACGTCGTGCAGCCGGGTCTCGCCGAACGTCACGTTCGCCGACCCGGTCGCATCCAATTCCCAGAGCGCCTCCCACGAGCCGACATCACTCCAACCGGCGTCCATCGGCACGACGGCCACCGACTCGGACCGCTCCATGACGGCGTGGTCGATGGAAATCGAGGGAGATGCGGAGAACGCGCCGCCTGGCTCGACGAACCCTTCCGACTGCGAGCGGTCGTCCCAGGCCGCCGAAACGGCGTCGGCGACGGCTGGAGCGTGCTTCGTCATCTCTTCGAGCAGCCGACCGGCGGTGAACATGAACATGCCGGCATTCCACAGATGGCGACCGCCCCTCAGGTACTGCTGGGCCGTCGAGAGATCTGGCTTCTCGACGAACTGTGACACCAGCGACCACGACCCTCTCGACTCCCCGACTTCGATGTACCCGTATCCGGTTTCGGGACGTGACGGGTGGACGCCGAACGTCACGAGCCGCCCGCCGGCGGCCGGCTCCACAGCCTGGGAAACGGCGTGCCGAAACGCGGCCTCGTCGCGGATCAACGAGTCGGAAGGCATCACGATCATCAGGTCACCCGGTTCGATCGCGTGTGCTGCCAGCGCCACCGCAGGCGCCGTGTTGCGACCTTGGGGCTCGACGATGATCTCCTCCGGCTCGCTGCCGATGTCCCGGGCCTGTCCCGAGATGAGTGACGTGTGATCGCGGTTGCCGACGACGATGGGATCGGTCACACCTTCGATCTCGGCTGCCCGGAAGACAGTCTGCTGAAACAGGGTCCGTGGACCGGTCAGCGCCACGAACTGCTTGGGTGTCTTCTGGCGCGACAATGGCCACAGTCTGGTTCCGCTCCCACCGCTGAGGATCACTGGGGTGATGTGCATGATGAGGAGGGTAGG
>CBDTYK010000131.1:0-4922 GCA_965364595.1 uncultured bacterium | reverse complement strand
GCCGGCACGATCGAAGGGTTGGTGAGTGCGGCGCCCTCGATCGAGTATTCGTGCATGAAGTAGGCGCCGATGAGGCGTCGCATGTCGTCGGAGATCCCGGCCGGATCGTGCACCGCATGGGTCACGGCGGAGAATCCCCGATGCAGGATCCCGTCGAGATCGGCATGCCGACCGACGAAACCGGCCCTGACCCGAGTCAGCGTCCCTTCGACCTGCTCGGGCGAAAGCGCCAGGATCCGGTCGACCATCGCCTCCACGCGGCTCACACCCTCGTGCCCGGCATGCTCGGCGGGGAGGTACGGCTTGGCGATACATCGAAGAGGATCCGGGGCCAGACGGGCTTCGGAGCGCGTCACGTCGATCGGCGTCATCTGTGAGACAACAGGTCGTCGGGTTGCACGTCGATCCTGGCCGTGACCTGGAGCGCTGCGACTCCGGCGAGGGTCGATTCCGCCCCCTGGTTCTCGTTGACCGAGCCGTCCTGCAACCCGTCGCAGGTGGCTCCGGTGTCTCGGTCGTACATCACCATGCCGGCGTCGTTGCTCCCGAGGAGCCACCGGGTCGCCCTGAGCGCTCTCAGTCGCCACACCTCGTCGCCGGTGATCGTCCAGGCCCGGTGACAGGCATCGGTCATCGCCCACGCTTCGATGGGCTGCTGGTCGTATCCGGGTCGAGGTTGGCGGACGGACTGCCCGCCGGTCGGCGTGAAGCTGAAATGGTCGTCGCTGGTCTCGACGGCAACCAGCCACTCGAGCAACCGGACACCGGTGGCGACGAGGCTGTGATCCGAGAGCGCGGTTCCCGCTGCGAGTAGCGCCTCTGGCAGACGAGCGTTGTCGTACGTCAATCGGGCTTCCGGCCACGGGATGGCACTGCGGGCGGCTTGGGCGATGACGGCAGAGGTGCGTCCGAGCAGGTCACGGGCCGCGCCGTGTGTCGGATCACCGATGAGCATCTCGGCGGCGCCGAGCGCCGCATAGGCGTTGGCGCGAAGGTGTGGGGATTCGAACGCCTCCGACGTGTCGAAGGCACTGGCGCTCGCTCGACGCATCCACCCGCTCGGTGCCGAGTGGCTTGCGGCACCGAGTCCCCACCATGCTCGCCCCTGGCTGTCGTCGCTTCCGCCGTCGTCCTGCCATGCCCCGTCTGCACTCCGACGGTTTCGAAAGGCCCCGGTTGCGGTGCGTGCCTCCAACACGAACCCGAGGTAGAGAGCGGCGAGATCGGTCAGATCCTCCGACGAGCCGTCATGACGCGACACCACCACGAGCGCCCTGCCGTTGTCGTCGGTGCAGTAGCCGTGATCGACCCGCGGTGTGGAGAAGCGGGCGTGTTCCCACAGCCCGGTCGAGTCGGTCAGGATTCGAAGATGGTCGAAGCGAGGCATCGGGAACTCCGCGAATCGCAGCGAAGACGGATGACCCGACCCCTGAGTCCAGTCGTCACGCGACACGGTGCACCGGTGTGTTCGATACCGGACGGGCGCCGAAGGCGCGTCGTTCGTGAGCCATGTCCGACATGAGGTCGGAGAACCTGCGACCGATCGAGGGCCAGAACCATCCGTCGGCCATCCGACTCGCATGGGCTCCCATGCTCCGCCGCGCAGCGTCGTCGGTCAGGACGAGTCGGATCGCGTCTGTCAACTCGCCCACATCACCGTGTGTCGTCGTCAGGCCTGCGCCCTCTGCCAGCAACTCCACTGCGTGCGGGAATCGCGTCGCAACCACCGGCTTGGATGCGGCGATCGCCTCGGCCAGGACACCGGAGGTCACCTGCTCGGTCGAGTCGTACGGAAGCAGAACGAGATCGGCGCTCCGGACGAGCCGAGCGAGTGTGACCCTGTCGAGGTAGCGATCGTCGAACTCCACGATGTGTTCCAAGCCGAGATCGGCAATCAACTCGAAGAGCGTCTCGCGGTAGGACTCACCGTCGTGCGCCTTCACGTTGGGATGGGTGGCACCCGCAATGAGGTATCGGGGTGGCGGGTCGAGATCGACGAGGTCGCCGAACGCTCGGATCGCCGATTCCAGGCCCTTGCCGGGCCCGATCAGCCCCCACGTGAGCACCAGCGACCTATCACCTGCAGCCAGGGAAGGCCCGGAGAACAGCGTGTTTGCTCCGTGGGGGATGACATCGATCCGGTCAGGATCGATCCCGTGCCGCCGAGTCAGTCGCTGCGATCCGGTGTCACTCATGACCACCAGTCGATCCGCCTCGAGGGCGAGCCGATCGACGATCGCCCGTTGACCTCGGGTCGGCGCGTCGAGCACGGTGTGAAAGGTGACCGCGGTCGGAACGGTGATCGCCTCGATCAGATCGAGCACCTCTCCCCCATCAGGCCCGGCGAAGATCCCAAACTCGTGCTGGATCGACACGGTCTCGTAGCCGTTGAGCACCTGGGCGGCTCGATCGAGCGAGCGGGTGCTGCCGGCGACGTGGCGGTGCACGACGACTCGGGCGTCGACGGTGCGGTCGTCCTCGCCGACATCGACCACACCGAGCCGAGAGCCGACTCCATTACCGGCAATGGCCCCGAGTAATGATTCTGTGTACGTGGCGAGCCCGCAAACCGTTGGGGGATATGTGCTGACGAATGCGATCGACACATCGTCGATGGTTGTCTCCACAGTGATCTCCTTCAGTGGCGGCTCGCGAGGATGCGAGCCAGGTGGCGATCACTCGACTAGGCAGGTGAGCCTGGTGATGGCAGGGAGACGCCGCTTCGAGAAGTGAGAGGCGACTGGTCGCCTTCCCACGAACGCTAGCCCGTCAACGTCGCTACTCCACGCCTGACAGCCTGCGACACCGCCCCGGCCCGCTCCCTTCACGGGTCGCCCGCTGGGTCCGACCAAGGGCGTGCGCGGGCGAGAATGTCGGTCTAGGTCTCGCCTCTCGTGACCGAGATCGGTGGCCGGAACGCAGGAACGTCACCCAGGTCCTCGAGCACCTTGCGAAGCAGACCTACGAGCTGTGTGCGCTCGGTTTCATCGAGGCCCTGGATGCTCGTGACCTGGGCGTCGAGCAGCGTGGAGAGCGCGTGTTCGGCGATCTCGGTCCCGGCGGGCGTGAGTCGGACGAACACGCCCCGACCGTCACGGGGGTTCGGGGTGCGAACGATCAGACCGGCGTCCTGCAGTCGATGGAGTCGGACCGTCATCCCTCCAGCTGTCAAGAGGAGTGCGCCGGCGAGCTCTGTCGGGGTGAGGTCCCGCTCGGGACTCGTCCGATAGATCTCGGTGAGGACATCGAGGTCCCCTTGGTGGCTCAGACCGTAGGAGGCAGCGATGTCGTCCAGTGCGCCCTGGAGATGGTGAGCCGCCCGAAGCACGCGAGCAACCACTTCGAGGCCGGACGTGTCGAGATCGGGCCGCCGGCGGCCCCACTCCTCGAGAATGCTGTCCATACGATCCGCCACGACCACTCCTTCCGGCGTCAGGGCGCTTCAGACGGCAGTTTATTTGAGCTATAACTATCGTTCAAGTAAGCTTTGGACTCCCACCCCGGAAGGCAGAAGCCTCATCATGAGCGACCCCAACGTGAAGCGCCAGAGAGGCATCGCAGCCGTCGGAGCTGCCGTGGTCGCACTCATCGCCAAGATGCGGCGACAGGACCGAGCCGGCACCAAGGGACGGGCCACCGCCTCGGACGTGCGGTGACGAGTCGGATCCCCCGCAAACAGGACGCCTCAGCCGCACTCCGGCATTGGGAATCCAGGCGACGCCATCGGATCACGAGCGTGAACCAGAACCCGAGCCGGCTCCTCGAGCCTGAGACGCCAACACGATTCGCGGCCTACCCGCGAGAGAGAATCTCCACATGACAGCAACCGTCGATATTGACCTCGGCTCCTACAAGCTGGGCTGGCACGACTCCGAAGACGACTACGTGTTCAAGCCGCAGAAAGGCTTGAACGAAGAGATCATCCGCGAGATGTCGCGCATCAAAGGCGAGCCCGAGTGGATGTTGGACTTCCGGCTCAAGGCCTACAAGCGTTTCCTCAAGAAGCCACTGCCCACCTGGGGTGGCGACGGGGCACTCGAGGAGATCGATTTCGACGACATCTACTACTACGTGAAGCCGACGGAGGGTCAGTCCAAGGACTGGGACATGGTCCCCGACTCGATCAAGGAGACCTACGAGAAGCTGGGGATCCCCGAGGCCGAGCGGAAGTATCTCGCCGGGGTCACCGCCCAGTACGAGAGCGAGGTCGTCTACCACCGCAACCGCGAGGACCTCGAGGAGCTCGGCGTCCTGTTCTGCGACATGGACACCGCCGTCCGGGAGTATCCCGAGATCGTCCAGGAGTACTTCGGGACGATCATCCCCCCGAACGACAACAAGTTCGCAGCCCTCAACTCGGCCGTCTGGTCGGGCGGTTCGTTCATCTACGTGCCGCCGGGCGTCCATCTCGAGCAGCCCCTCCAGGCCTACTTCCGGATCAACTCCGAGAACATGGGCCAGTTCGAGCGGACGCTGATCATCGTCGACGAGGATGCCTATTGCCATTACGTCGAGGGATGCTCTGCGCCCGTCTATTCGTCGGACTCCCTGCACTCCGCAGTCGTCGAGATCGTCGTCAAGAAGGGCGGACGGTGCCGGTACACGACCATTCAGAACTGGTCGAACAACGTGTACAACCTGGTGACGAAGCGAGCTGCTGCGTACGAGAACGCCACCATGGAGTGGATCGACGGCAACCTCGGATCCAAGCTGACGATGAAGTATCCGGCGGTGTGGATGATGGAGGAAGGCGCCCACGGCGAGGTGCTGTCCATCGCCTTCGCCGGTGACGGCCAGCATCAGGACGCCGGAGCCAAGATGGTGCACGTCGCGCCCAACACCACCTCGACGATCGTGTCGAAGTCGATCTGCAAGGACGGTGGCCGTGCCGGCTATCGCGGGCTGGTCCGTGTCGAACCCGG
>CBDTYK010000130.1:0-4937 GCA_965364595.1 uncultured bacterium | reverse complement strand
TCGAGGCCTATCTCGAACGCCCCGATCGGCTCGAATTCGGGAACGAGACGCTCGGGAAGCTCGCAGAACGCATGACTGCTGCCATCAGGAGAGTCGAGGCGCGGCACGACGCCGGCGACGTGGTCGTCGTTGGTCACCAAGATCCGATTCAGGCTGCTCGGTTGGCCTTGACCGGGCGCTCGCTGTCAGGTCTTCACTCCGTCAAGCCGACCCACGCCTCGGTGATCACCCTCGCTCCCGGCCCCTCATGGCGAGAGCTCACGTTCTGGGAGCCGAGCTAGCTCGCCGCCCTCGAACGTGCTCAGCGAGCGAGCGATCTGATCAACTCGGCGTCGGTCTCGAATGCGAGGTCCGGGAGGTCGTCCAGAGGGAAGTACCCGGCTTCGACGGCGTCGTCCCCCGCTTCGAGGTCGCCGCCGACGACGGTCGCCTCGAACCAGATCCCGACCGTCAGCTTCGCCGGATCGTGGTAGTTGGAAGCAATCCACAGCACCCGACCGATGTCGACCACCAGTCCGGTCTCTTCGACGACCTCACGAGCGGCGCCGGCTCTGACCTCCTCCCCGTAGTCGAGGTAGCCGCACGGAATGCACCACAGGCCCGACCGGGTGGCAGTCGGGCCGCGCTTGACCAGCAGGAGCCGCCCATCGTCGATGACCACTCCGGCAACACCGACCGCGGGGTTTCGAAAATGCACCCACCCGCAGCTCGGGCAGGCCTTTCGGACACGCCCGCCGACCTGTCGATCCGCGAGAGCGGTGGCGCAGTGCGGACAGAACTCGAACTCGCCGGGCCAGAAGGGTGCGGTGACGGTGTCGGACACGTGATGCAGTTTTGCGTTGTTCGACCCGAACCCCAAGACTCTGGACGACATGAAGACGAGACGGCCTCAGGCAACCGCAGCCGCCCTGTTCGCATCGGCGGCGATCTGGGCGGGAATCGCCAGCACGACAGATGTCTATCAGGCTTCGTCGTCGCTCGTCATCGGCGCAGGGCTACTGCTGATCACGGCAGCCTCGATCGTTGGGATGGTCGCCGGCGCCGCGCGCTGGGCGCTGCGGTTGGCGATCGGATCGGCGGCCGCAATGGTGGCGCTCGGACTCGTGTTTCCGCTCACACCGTGGACGGTGCTGGCCATGGCACTCGCCGGCGCCGCAGGCGCCGGTCTGGCCGGGACGAGCTTCGACGGACTGATCAGACAGCGACCTCCGGCCGATGGCCCGCCGCCCCGAGCCGTTCTCATGTCGCTGCTGCTGCTGGTGGCGCCACCTGTGTGGGCGCTCGTCGCTCCGGATGGCATCGGAACCCCTGCCGTGGTGGCCGTCGTGACCGCCTGGGTGACGATGGGTTGGTATGTGAAGGCCGCTCCAGGGGCGTTGCTCGCAGTGCGGCTCTCGAGCCCGATCGTTCTCGCAGTGGCGGCGATCATGGAGGGACTCCCGGCCGGCGCTCTGATCGCTGCAACCGCAGCCGGCCTGGTCGCGCTTGCGTGGACGGTGGAAGCCCGAATCGCGGTCCATCCGCTCGCCGAACCTGGAACCACGGTGCCTATCCCGCCGGAACTGGCGCCACGCGACGTGCTCGACGCGGCGGGGATCGATGACCGTGGTCGCCGGACGGGACAGGGCGGATGAGGACTCCGAACCCGTGGATCGCGATCCCATCGCTGCTCGCCGGTCTGATCGCCGGCTGGGTCGGATACGTCGTCACGGACGTGTCGTGCCGGGTCGAACTGCCCGACGGGACGATCGACACCTGCCCCGAATGGGCGATCCCAGTCTCGATCGTGGCGTTTCTGGTGGCGATGATCGGCATGGCCGTCGTGATCGTCCTCGTCTACCGCTCGCTCGCCGAAGCCGCAGAGCAGCGCGAGGCATCAGGGGGTTGAGAGGGTGTGGGGGCGATGCTTGCATCGCCCGCCGCCCGGGCCGTTGCGACTTCTCGAACCCGGACCAGGCGTGTCCTGGACACGCGCCCGGTCGGTGATCGTCGGGTCCCCGGGGCTGCGCTGCGGGCGCCGCACGCGGACTCCCCTACGTGTGCTTCGAGAAGATCAAAGCGACGTTGTGGCCGCCGAAGCCGAAGGAGTTGCTCATGGCGTGCCTGACACCGTCGGTCTGGCGAGCCTCATTCGGGACGTAGTCGAGATCGCACGCAGGGTCCGGTGTCTCGAGGTTGATGGTCGGAGCGAGCACTCCGGTCTGAATCGACTTGATCGCCACGACGGCCTCCATCGCACCGGCCGCTCCGAGCAGGTGGCCCGTCATCGATTTGGTCGACGAAACCGGCACCCGGTACGCCGTCTCTCCCAGCGAGATCTTGATCGCGGCGGTCTCGGTGGCATCGTTGGCGTCGGTCGAGGTGCCATGTGCGTTGATGTAGTCGAGATCGTCGGGCCCGATTCCGGCGTCGTCGAGGGCTGCGGTCATCGCCCTGGATGCACCCATCCCTCCCGGACGCGGAAGCGTGATGTGATAGGCGTCTGCGGACATCCCGTACCCGGTGACCTCGGCGAGGATGTCGGCGCCCCGGGCCAATGCCGATTCTCGCTCTTCGAGCACGAGGGCTGCCCCTCCCTCCCCCATCAGGAATCCGTCCCGGTCCAGATCGAATGGTCGGGACGCCCGTTCGGGTTCGTCATTCCGTGTACTCAGGGCACGTGCCTGGGCGAACGAGGCGACACCGAAGTCGGTGATCGCCGCCTCGGCACCGCCGGCGACCATCACGTCCGCCGCCCCTCGCCTGATGATCTCGGCGGCATCGCCGATCGCGTTCGCAGAGGCGGAGCACGCCGTGACCGTGCAGTTGACCGGACCCATCAGGTTGTGCTCGATCGACACGGTTCCCGCCGGCATGTTGGCGATGATCTTCGGGATGCCGATGGGGCTGACCCGTCCGGGCCCGCGCTCGTCGAGAACGCGTACTTCTTCGATCAGCGTTGCCATTCCGCCGAAGCCGACACCGATGACAGCACCGGAGCGTGGCGCCAACGGGCCGTCAGGGTCGATGACCAGGCCTGCGTGTTCCATGGCCTCGTTCGAGGCCACCAGCGCCAGCTGGGTACACCGGTCCATTCTTCGGGCGTCCTTGCGCTCGAAGTAGTTCTCGGGGTCGAAATCGGATGCTTCCGCAGCGATCGTCGTCTTGAAGTCGGTGGTGTCGAATGCGGTGATCGGGCCGGCACCGGAGACGCCGGAGATCAGTGCCTGCCACGTCGCCTCGGCGGTGAGACCGACCGGCGACACCGCACCGATCCCGGTCACGACAACCCGTCTGCGTGAGGTCATCTCAGAGCTTGCCGTGCACCATGTCGATTGCCTGGCCGACCGTCTGGATGTTCTCCGCTTCCTCGTCGGGGATCTTGACGTCGAATTCGTCTTCGAGTGCCATCAACAGCTCGACGACCCCGAGCGAGTCGACTTCCAGGTCCTCTTCGAACGATGCGTCGTCGGCGAGCTTCGATGCATCGAGTCCGAGTTCGCTGACGAGCGTGGCGCGAAGGCGCTCACCTACTTCGTTGCGATCCATATGTGCTCTCCTTGATTGGTTGGGGTCACCCTAGATGGCGATTCCGCCATCTACTGCGATGACCTGGCCTGTGATGTACGAGGCGCCGTCGGACGCCAGAAACCCGACCAGTGCCGCCACTTCGTCGGGTGTACCGAAGCGGCCCAGAGATGTTGCCTGAGCGACCGAGTCGCGAACGTCATCGCCGAGCTCGTCGGTCATGTCCGTCTGGATGAAGCCGGGAGCCACGACGTTCGAGGTGATCCCCCTGGCCCCCATCTCCTTGGCCAGGCTCTTTGCGAATCCGATCAGTCCCGCCTTGGAAGCGGCGTAGTTCGCCTGACCGGGGTTCCCGCCGATCCCAGAGACCGATCCGATGCAGATCACACGGCCCCACTTCGACCGCATCATCGGTCGGAGCGCGGCCTTCGTGACGAGGAACGCCGATCGGAGATTCGTTGCGATCACCTCGTCGAACGCCTCGACCGACATCCGAAGCATGAGATCGTCCCTGGTGATCCCTGCGTTGTTCACCACGATCGTGGGTGCGTCGAACGTCGCGCCGATCTCTTCGAACATCGACTCCACTGCACCGGCATCGGACACGTCGGCGCCCACTGCGAGCGCGTTCCCGCCGGCATCGCGGATCGCCGTGACCACTTCGTCGGCGGCATCAGAGCGGGTTGCGTAGTTGACCGCAACGTTGCATCCCTGCGCTGCGAGTTGCAGTGCGATTGCCCGGCCGATGCCGCGCGACCCGCCGGTGACGAGTGCAGTCCTGGTCATGGCGAGATCGCCCCTCCGAAGAACTCGATGTTGGGTCGCAGCAGCTCGAGGGCGTCACCGTCGAAGTCGGGCAACGTCGCATCGGAAGCCGCGATCGGTTCGGTCCGCTCTCCCCACTTGATGGCACTTGCAGCCCATGACAGCCCACCCCCGAACGCCACGAACACCAGTTTGGCACCCGGCCCCACACGCCCTTGCTCCAGTGCCTCGGCAAGTGCTATCGGGATCGTGGCGGCGGAGGTGTTGCCGTAGGCGTGGAGGTTCGAAAAGACCTTGGCGTTGTCGAGGCCGAGCCGCCGAGCGGTTGCGTCGAGAATGCGCTGGTTGGCCTGGTGCGGGATGAGGAGATCCACTTCGTCGAGACTCCAACCGGCTTCGTCGACAACGCGTTGAGACGCCTCACCCATCATCGTGACGGCACGTCGGAAGATCTCCGGGCCGTTCATTCGCACGCCTGCGGTCAACGGGTCGAGTGCGGCGACCTGGCCCGCCGTGCCACGCCCGGGGAGGCACAGGTGCTCTGCTGCGCTTCCATCATTGCCGAGTTCCGAAGCCATCAGCCCGACGGGCTCATCGGTGGCCTCGACGACAATCGCCCCGGCGCCGTCTCCGAAGAGCACACACGTCGATCGATCGGTCCAGTC
>CBDTYK010000129.1:0-4940 GCA_965364595.1 uncultured bacterium | reverse complement strand
CGCCCGGTGACGAGCATGGTTGCCAGGATCATCACTGGAACCCCACCCACCACGAGTGCCTGAGCCACCGCAGGTGCAAGCGCGGCGCGTCGTTCACGCCTCGTCCGCTCCGACTCGATCATGTCCGCAGCGAGGCGGTCGAAAGCGTCGGCGACGGGGCCGCCTCCTTCGAGTGCCATGTCCAGCGTCGCTTGGACGAGTAGTGCGTCTTGTCCGAACGTGGGAACCAATGCGTCCAGGGGAGCGCGGATCGGACGGCCGCTGGCTGCCAGCGTGGCGAGACGCTCACCGAGCACACCGGACGACACAGCCGCCCGCAGTGGCTTGCCGGCTCGGAGATCGCCGGCCAACGCCACGATGCGCCCGACGGAAGGATCGACCTGTTGATCTTGCGCAGACCGGAGGTTCGAGGCTGCGATCAGTCCGAGCAGGAGCGTTGCGGTCACGATCGGTTGGTGGACTGCCGCGATCGCCAGCCCTGCCTCGAGGGCCGGTGCCCTCACGACGATCGCAACGGCGACGACGAGCGCCGTCATTCGATCCTGCCCACGTGCGTGATTCGCCGGCGGCCCTGACGACGCGTGATCTGCACTGCGTGGCGGATCGTGTCGCGGACTTGCCGATGCACCGCCGTTTCGGAAACTCGGCGCCTTCCCGAGAGCGCAAGTGTCTCGATTCGCCACAGCGCATGTTCCGGGGAGTTGGCGTGCACCGTCGACATCGATCCGGCGTGGCCGGTGTTCATGGCATTGACCAGGTCGAGGGCTTCGTCGCCCCGGACCTCCCCGACCACCAGGCGGTCGGGCCGGAGGCGCAGAGCGGAGCGGACCAGGTCTGCGAGGGTGACCGCCCCTGCTCCTTCGGCGTTGGCGGGCTGCGCTTCGAGTCGGATGACGTGGCCCGGCAACGAGAGTTCGGCGGCGTCTTCCACGACGACGATCCGCTCGGATGGATCGATCATCGAGCCGATGACGTTGAGCAGCGTGGTCTTGCCCGAGCCGGTCGCCCCGGAGACGACGAGGTCCTCGCGCTCGGACACCATTCTGGCCAGCAGTTCGAGTTGCTCGGCGGTGGCGGTGCCCGATCGGATGAGATCGTCCGGCGAGAGCAGGGCTCGCGTGAAACGTCGGATCGCCACGATCGCACCGTCCGGCGAGGCCGGCGGGATCACCGCGTGGAGTCGAGAGCCGTCGGCGAGTCGGGCATCGACGATGGGCGAAGCATGGTCCAGACGAAGCCCCAGCGGTGTGATGACGCGCTCTACCGCGGCCCGGACCGCCGCATCGTCCGCGAAGCGACACGACGCCGGCTGCAGCACGCCGCCACGATCGACCCAGACGTCGGCGGGACCGTTGATGAACACGTCGGTGACGTCGGCCTCTCGCAGAAGCGTCTCGATCGGCCCGAGTCCGATCAACGCATCGATGACACCCTGGAATTCCTCTCGGCCGGCCAGCGGCGCTTCCTTTCGCATCGCGGACGCCACGACTGATTCGACGTTGGTTGCGTCGACACGGACGCCCGATCTGGTGACGGAGTCGGCAACCCGGTCGATCACTCCCATGGCCGACTCCAGACGGTTCGCCAGGCGCGAACCCATCGCCACCTGGGTTCGATGGTCCCTCCGAGGATCGATCGGATCTGGTGGCGCCGCAATGGCGGGAGCGTTGGTCGGTCGGTCGACCGCTGGCCCCGTTCGGTCGCCTGAACGATGTCTGCTTGGTCGAGGTCGAACGGATCTGGCAGCAGCGGCTCCACGCTGAGTGTGCGGAAGGGATGCGGCGTGCCACCGTCACGCACGACGATCCGGCCCCAGTTCTCGAGCAGACGATCGATGGTGCCGGCAGCATCCGCGAAGGAGATGCCGCCGTTGCCGAGCACCGCCACCCCCGGCCGGCTCTCGAGGTCGACGGCTCTGATCCCGTTGTCGACGAGGTCGCGGAGTGTGCGTTTCGTGTAGCGGGGAGCCGCTTCGTCGAGATCGACGACGAGACAGCGGCCGGCGGCGGCGGCCAGGCCGAGCGCAGCGATGTGGTGCAGAACCGGATCACTCGAACGAACTGCGAGGGCCCGGTGGATGAGGTCTCGTTGAGGCATGAGCCGGAACGTACGAAGCCCACCGAAGAGTGGGAAGGCCTTGACAACACGGGCCGTGTCCCGTAGCGGGACGTCGAACTGTCACATGGTCAGTCGTATGATGAGAGCGATGAGAGCTGCAGCTTTCTTCGATCTCGACAAGACGATCATCGCAAAATCGTCGATGTTGTCGTTCGCCCGGCCGCTATCGAGAGCTGGCTTCTTGAGCCGCACGGCGCTGCTCAAGGCCGGTTTCGCCCAGGTCTACTACCAGATGTTCGGGGCGGATCACGATCAGCTCGAGAAGATCCGTGAGGAGATGTCGGAGCTCACGAAGGGATGGGATCGCCTGGAGATCTCCCGCCTCGTCGAGGAGACGGTCGACGAGGTCGTCTCTCCCCTCGTGTACGCAGAGGCCCTGGCGATCATCGACGAGCACCACCGGGCGGGGAGAGAGGTGATCGTCATCTCGTCGAGTCCCGTCGAAGTGGTCGAGCCGCTCGGGAAGTACCTCGGGATCGATCGGATGATCGGCACTCGCTCTGCGCTCGACGCCGACGGCAGATACACCGGCGAGCTGGAGTTCTATGCCTACGGCCCCGGAAAGGCGACCGCGATGGAAGAGCTCGCAGAGACCGAGGGGATCGACCTCTCGGCCAGCTACGCCTATTCGGACTCCCTCACCGATGCTCCGATGCTGCAGATCGTGGGCCATCCGGTCGCCGTCAACCCGGACAAGGAACTGCGTGAGATGGCCGAGGCAAACGACTGGCAGATCATGGAGTTCAAGCGTCCCGTGACGATCCGGACCCGGTTGGCGACCGTCCCGAAGCCGGTACCTGTCATCAGCGGAGCCGCCGTGGCGGGTGGACTGGCAGCGGCCGCAGCGGTCTGGGTGCTCCGCTCGCGCAAGGCGTGAGCGAGATCAGCGCAGGTGAGCCAGATGCGTGTCGTCGAACGTCCGGATCTTCCCGCCATGCGACAGGACGAGTGCGGACGGACTGACCCACTGTTCGTCGGTCAGCGACATGACAGCGTTGTCGAGACACGTGCGCCGGACGATCTCGGGTGGGCGCGGCGAGAACAGCGATGACCTGTCGATGCCCTCGGCGACGACCCCACCTTCGAGGCGCTTGACCGCTTCGGTGGCAGCGACGCTGCGAACGAGGCCGCATTCGGGGCCGAACTCGTCGAGCATCGACTCGATGACGGTGACGGTGGCGGCGTCGGGCAGGGGCTCATCGATGAACACCACCACGTCGGTTCGGGCGAGCGTCGAAGCGACCCGAGAGATCAGGGTGGGTGCATGCACCTGAAGGGACGGTCCGAGGTGGCGGCCTCCGAGGGCGGAGAGAACCATGACCTTCTCGGCCCGACGAGTCAGGTTGAGCTGTTGTGCCGTGAATGGGCGTAGAAGATGAGGGCTGAGCAGTTGAGAGCCTCCGGAATGACGCCCGAAGGTTACCGCGTTCTTGCACGGATGAGGAGTCGCAGCCTCCGAGCTAGCGTCAACCGACATGTCTGGTGGTGTCGCGGCGATCATCCTGGCGGGCGGGAGCGGTTCCCGAATGCAGAAGGAGATCAACAAGGTCTATCTACCGATCTCCAATCGCGACATGCTGGAATTCTCGATCGAGACCATGGACCGGTCTCCATTCGTCGAACGGATCGTGCTGGTCGTCAGGGATGAAGATCGGCCCAATGCCGAGCTGCTGATCGCGGAGACGATGCCGTCGAAGCTGACCGATGTCGTGACCGGAGGGTCGACGAGGCACGAGAGCGAGGCGGCAGGACTCGAACAGCTCGCCGACGCGATCGACGTCGGTTCGATCGACCTGGTGGCGATCCACGACGGCGCCCGCCCATTCATGACGCTCGACCTGCTGGAATCGGTGATCACGGCGGCCAGGGAGACCGGCGGCGCAATCCCTGGACTCGAGGTCGAAGTGCCTCTGTTTCGTCACGACGACGGCGAGGTCGAACTCCTGGAACAGACATCGCTCAGGCGGGTCCAGACACCCCAGGCGTTTCTTGCAAGACCGCTGCTGCGGGCGTACCGACGGGCCAGGGAGGCCGGTTTTCAAGGTGTGGACACCGCGGAGACGATCGAGCGATTCTCCGATCTTTCGATCGCGGTCGTGCCGGGCGATCCGCACAACATCAAGGTGACGTTCGTCGAGGACTTCTTCGCTGCCGAGGGCTACGCACTCCAGTTCGAAAAGGGACGATGGAGGACTTGAGCTCGAATGCACATCCGTGAATAGGAGATGCACGAAGTTGATGGAGCGTTCGGGCTAGCGGGCGCAGGCTTCATACATTGGAGACCATGACCAGGCGAGACCCCACCACCGACCCCGCTGCCAGTCTGGAGTCCATGCTCCGCATCCGCCGATTCGAGGAGGCGCTCGAGGAGCTGTTCTCCCGCGGCGCACTCCACGGCACCATGCATCTTTCAATCGGCCAGGAAGCCGTGGCAGAGGGGGTGTGCGCGGCTCTCGAGGACGGCGACTTCATCACCTCGACACACCGCGGCCACGGACACACGCTGGCACACGGCGCCGATCCGGTAGCGATGATGGCCGAACTGCTCCAGAAGGACACCGGCTACTGCCGTGGCCGCGGCGGTTCGATGCACATCGCCGACGTGGCCAGTGGCAACCTGGGCGCCAACGGCATCGTCGCCGGTTCGATGACCATCGCCGTCGGTGCAGCGCTCACCCAGCAGATGCTGGGCTCCGGCAAGGTGGTCGTCTGTTTCTTCGGCGACGGCGCCGCCAACGAGGGGGCGTTCCACGAATCCCTCAACCTCGCAAAAGTGTGGGAGCTGCCCGTCGTCTACGTCTGCGAGAACAACCAGTACGGCA
>CBDTYK010000128.1:0-4990 GCA_965364595.1 uncultured bacterium | reverse complement strand
CCCGAACGGCGGCCGGCCATCAGGGGGTTCAAGGGGGATCGTCCCCCTTGGTTTCACCGCCCCCCGTTATGTCATGGCTTTGCGGAGGGACTGGCGGGCACGGTAGAGCAGGGATTTGACCGCGGGAACCGTGAGCTCGAGGTGATCTGCGAGCTCTTCCATCGACAGCTCCTGGCCTTCCCGAAGGAGCAGTGCACATCGCTCTCGCTCGCTGAGCTCGGCGATTGCCTTGAGGACCTCGAGCCGGAGCTCCGCTTCCTCGGCGACCAGCTCGGGATCGTTGGCCTCGTCGATGTCGATGGCGTCACCGACCTGATCGAGCGACGCCGGGCGGCGCTTCCTTCGGAGCATGCGGCACTCGTTGAGGGTGATCGTGTGGAGCCAGGTTTCGACGGTGGACTCGCCACGGAACCCGTCCAACCGCTGAGAGGCCTTGAGCAACGCCGAGTGCGCGACGTCTTCGCCGTCGTCCGGATCGCGGCACAGATGTCGGGCGAAGCGCGCCACTTGATCCCGGTAGTCCCAGACCTCGGTCGTCATCTCGAGAGCAAATGTACGCGACTTTCGGGGTTGTGCCGCATCCAACAGTCACACACGACACGGAGACTTCCAATGCTGTTCAAACGAATCCCACAGGTTGCCGCACCGGAGTGGAAGACCTGGGTCGAGGACAACGACGCCGTCATCCTCGACGTGCGCGAGCCGATGGAGTGGGCACAGGGAACCCTCGAAGGGTCGAAGAAGGTCCAGCTGGCCACCCTGCCCTCGGCGCTCGGCTCCCTCGACACCGACCGACCGATTCTCGTCGTCTGCCGGAGCGGCAACCGCAGCCAGCACGCTGCGAAGTTCCTCATGGCGCAGGGCTTCGAGAACGTCGCGAACCTCACGGGCGGGCTCCGCGCGCTAGGAATGGCTGTATGAGCAATCACGAATCCATCTCGGTTCTTCCGATCAGGACACCATCGCTCGGGGACACGAGCTACGTCGTCTCGGATGGGACGTCGGCGATCGTCGTCGATCCCCAACGTGACATCGACCGCTTCGAGGAACCGATCGATCGACTCGGCCTCGACCTGTCGGCGGTGCTCGAGACCCACGTCCACAACGACTACGTCTCTGGAGGCCCTGAGCTCGCACGGCGCACCGGTGCCCGGATGATCGTTCCCGCCGCAGCAGCGCCGAGCTACCGCAGCGAGCCGGCCTTCCATCAGGAGCCGATCGTCGTCGGGTCGATGTCACTCGTGCCGATCCACACTCCCGGCCACACGCCGGAGCACACGTCGTATCTGCTGATGGTCGACGACGTCGAGATCGCAGTGTTCAGCGGAGGATCGCTGCTGGTGGGTGCCGCTGGTCGTTCGGACCTGCTGGGCCCCGACCGCGCCGAGACGCTGTCGCGACTCCAGTTCCGATCGGTCTCACGCCTCGCGGCGCTGCCGAGCGATGTCGCCGTACATCCCACTCACGGCCAGGGCTCCTTCTGTGCGGCCGGCACCGGTGGGACCACCAGTTCGACGATCGGCCGCGAGCGCGTCGAGAACCCGGTCCTCCAACTCCCGGACGAGGACAGCTTCGTCGCTGATCAGCTCAGTGGACTCCCGAGCTATCCCGCCTACTACCGGTACATGGGCCCGATGAACCTCGCCGGTGGCGACTCGGTTCCGGCCGCAGCGCCGGAGATCGACGGTTCTCGACTTCGGCAGATCCACGATTCGGTGACTGTGATCGACACGCGGGACCGCGCCGCATTCGCTTCAGGACATGTCCCCGGATCGATCTGGATCGGGAAGGGCGACAGCTTCTCGGCCTGGGTCGGGTGGCTGACCGACATCGGCGACCCTTTGGTTCTGATCGTCGACGACGAGACCGATCCGGGCGACCTTCAGACCGAGCTCGTGCGAGTCGGGTACGACGAGGTGGTCGGCTGGATGCGCGGTGTCGAGACGTGGGTCGACGCCGGAGGCGAGGTCACGACTCTGGCGATGCGGCCGTTGGCCGAATGGGTCGAGCACGCTCCAACCCAGGTGCTCGACGTCCGCGACGGATGGGAGCGGGATCAGACGCCGCTGACGGGGGCCGTCGGAGTCCATCTGCCCGACATCGACGCTCAGTCCATCGGTGCCCTCGACCCGACCGAGCCGGTCGGGGTCGTGTGTGCGTCCGGATACCGGGCGACGATCGCCGGGAGCCTTCTGGAGCGACTCGGTATGACCGCCATCGTCCTCTCGGACAAGGGCGTTGCCGAGCTGAGAGCGCCGGCGGTCACCGGCGCCTGACCAACTCAGGCTTCGACACCGGCCTCGAGCGCCTTCGCCCGGAAGTCGTGGTTGTTCCTCACGTGCGGCAGTGATGCCGACACGGTGACGCGCCGCTGTTTGACGAGCGCCAGGAGCGACTGGTCGAAACTCTGCATACCGAAGAACTCGGCGTCCTGGATGGTCTCGACGAACTCGGCCGGCTCGCCTCCGGTGAGGATCAGCTCTGCGATCCGCTTGTTGCCGGTCATGATCTCGGAGGCGAGCACCCGACCGGTCCCGTCTGCGGAGTCGATGAGTCGCTGGGAGATCACGCCCTTCAGATGGTTGGCGAGTTGCGCTCGAAGCGCGCGCTCGCGATCCCCTGCGAACATGCCCACGAGGCGGGTCACGGTGTCCACCGGATCCGAGGTGTGCATGGCGGCCAGGACGAGGTGGCCGGTTTCGGCGGCAGCCAGCGCAGCCTCGACGGCGGGAGCGTCGGCGAGTTGCGACACCAGGATGACGTCGGCGTCCTGACGGGTGGCCCGGTCGATCGCCGACGCGAAGTCGCGGACGTCCACGCCGACCTCCCGCTGGGCGACGACCGCCATCTTGTCGGGGAAGAGCACCTCGATCGGGTCCTCGATCGTGACGATCGACACCGGACGGTTCTGGTTGATGTGTTCGGTGATCGCGGCGAGCGTGGTGGTGCGACCGGAACCCGACGGGCCACTGACGATCACGAGACCACGACCCTCGCCCGCCAGCTTCTTCACGATCGGAGGCAGACCGACCCGGTCGAGCGACGGGACTCCCGGCACGACACGACGCAGCACCAGGCTCACCGACCCCCGCTGGCGGTAGGCGCTCACCCTGAATCGGCCGAGGTCCTGACGGCCATAGGCGAAGTCGGCCTCGTTGGTCGTGTTGAACTGGTTCGCGGCTTTCTGCGTGAAGATCTCCTTGGCGTACGCCTCGGTGTCGGCGGGCATCAGCCGGTCGACGTCCTGCATGCGCCGGAGTTCGCCATCGATCCGAATGACCGGCGGCGATCCGACCTTGAGGTGGATGTCCGATGCGTTGGCATCGACCGCGCGGCGCAAGAGCTGATCAAGTGAGGTGGGCATGGCACTCCGGTGTGTGGTGTTGGCTTCCGTATGCATCGGACGGGTCCGGGCCCATCTTGAGGAGGTGCTATCCGCCATGCGCGATGCGGTGTGCGCGATCCGCAACGAGCGAGGGTGTAGGGGCGAGGGTTGCCTCGCCCGCGGCGCAACACGCCAAACCCGACGATCACCCGCAGGCGCGGCGCAGAGCGCATACCGGCGGGCGGCAGCCCGCCCTAGAGATCCCAGTACGCGCGCTGGACCTGTTTGGCTGCTTCGAGTGCCTCCCACGACGTGGGAGGCGACGCCAGTGACGTTGCCACACCGGTGTGGTCGAGTCCCTCGAACCCTCGAAGGGTGGCGGCCACGGACGCCGTGATCGCCGAGAGCGAGTAGCCGCCCTCCAGGAACGTGATGATGCGATTCCTGGGCAGCCATCGCGCCAGCCGGTCGGCGAACCCGTGATAGTCGATCGACGCCAGTTTCAACTCGGCCAGCGGGTCGTCGGCGTGAGCGTCGTATCCGGCCGACACCAGGATCCAGTCAGGACGGAACAGACGAACCACCGGCATGATCAGCTGGTCGAAGGCGGCGTCGTAGACATCCCCCGCCGTTCCGGCAGGGAGTGGAACATTCACCATCGTGCCCTCCGCGTCGGCGTCGCCGACATCCGCCACCCTCCCGGTCATCGGGTAGAACGGGTATTGGTGCAGCGACACGTACAACACGTTCGGATCGTGATCGAGGAGATCCTGGCTGCCGTTGCCATGGTGCACGTCCCAGTCGATGATCGCCACGCGATGCCCGTCCTCGACGAGTTTCGCCGCCGCAATCGCCACGTTGTTGAACAGACAGAATCCCATCGCCTGGGCGGCGAGCGCATGGTGTCCTGGAGGACGGACGTTCAGGAAGGCCGTCGTCTGCGCAGGCGCAGTCGCGAGCCGCTCGATCGCGTCGATGCCACTGCCGGCGGCTCGCAACGCTGCTTCCCACGAGCGAGGTCCGGCGTGCGTGTCCTGGTCGAGAAAACCGCCGCCCTGGGAGCAGAACCGCTCGATCGCCGCCACGTAGGCCCGGTCGTGCAACCTGGTGAGATCGGACAGGTCGATCTCGGGGGGAACCACACGCTCGACCCGCACGCCCGACGTCATCACTCCCCGATCTGCAGCGACGAGCCGTTCCGGGCGCTCGGGATGCCACGCACCCGTATCGTGCTGACCGAACGTCTCGTGGCTGTAGTAGAGGAGTGCCATCCCCGCTACTTTGCCAGCAATGGCGGCACTTCCGTGATCAGAACCATATCTGCCCGCGGCGAATGGCCGGGAAGGGTCACGCTGAGAGCCGGTTGGTCGCAGTCGATCGCACGGCCGCTGAACGACGATGTTCCCGATGCATCCCTCCGGCTCGAACGCGGATCGGCCGCGTTCCTCCGCCAGTCGGCGGAGTGGCTGTTCGCCCAGGATGTTCCGTCTGTGCTGTCCATTCCGCTCCATCCGGGCACCCGCCGGGTCTGGGACGATGCCGGGTTCGAGCCGTACCGCGAGCTCCTTCTCATGGAACGGGACCTGGCCTTCGCCGTCGAACCTCCATCGCATCGAATCACCGAGGGCTCCGTTGCGCACTGGGAAGATGCACTGGAGGTCGACA
>CBDTYK010000127.1:0-5002 GCA_965364595.1 uncultured bacterium | reverse complement strand
GCCCCGTTTCCGGGGTGAGGCGTGTGTGTCGCCGGGGCGCTCGTGCGTCGAGCGCGGCCGACTTCGGTGATGGTCGCGGACGCTACGATCGGCAACGTATGAGGCAGATCTTGACACCGGGCGGAGCGCTCGCCGAACGGGCCCCGATGGACGACGACCTGGCGTCACGCCTGTACCGGGCGATGGTCTTCGCCCGCACCTACGACCGCAAGTCGATGGCGCTCCAGAAGCAGGGTCGCCTCGCAACGTATGCGCCGTTCGAGGGTCAGGAGGCGGCTCAGGCAGGGAGCGCAGCCGCACTCGAGGTCGACGACTGGATGGTCGGCACGTATCGGGACGCCGCTGCGATGTGGATGCAGGGCTACCCGATGGAGTTGTTGTACGCCGGTCGCACCGGTCACGAGCAGGGAGGCCGGGTACCTGAGCACGTCAACGTCATGCCTCCATCGATCACCGTCGGCGGCCACATGGTCCATGCGGTCGGTCTCGCCTGGGCCGAGCGGCTCCAGGGCTCGTCGCGGATCGCGCTGACGTACTTCGGGGATGGTGCCACCTCGGAGGGTGACTTCCACGAGGCGATGAACATGGCCGCCGTGCAGAAGGTCGGCGTGGTGTTCCTGTGTCAGAACAACGGCTGGGCGATCTCCCTGCCCACGTCGGAACAGACGGCTTCGGAGACGATCGCAGAGAAGGCGCTCGCCTATGGCATGCCGGGGATTCAGGTCGACGGCAACGACATCTTCGCCGTGTACGCCGCAACTCGAGACGCCGTCGACCGCGCGAGACGTGGCGAGGGCCCGACCTTGATCGAGGCGGTCACCTACCGAATGGGCCCGCACACCACCGCCGACGATCCCGGCCGATACCGATCGGATTCCGAGCGTGCTGACTGGGAGCATCGCGATCCGATCGAGCGGCTCCGGATCTACCTGTCGGAGCGGGGCCGGTGGGACGAGGAATGGCAGGAGCGTATCGAACAGCAGGCCACCAACGAGATCGAGCGGGCCATCGCCCTCGCCGAGGGCTTGAACGCTCCATCCGCAGAGGACATGTTCGGGGCGATGTTCGCCGAGATGCCCTCACATCTCGTCGAACAACTCGAAGAGGCGACCCCCGGCCGATGACGACGACGATCGCACAAGCGCTCAATCGTGCCCTCGACGACGCTCTCGCGTCGGACGATCGGGTGCTCCTCATGGGGGAGGACGTCGGAAGAACCGGCGGTGTGTTCCGGATCACCGACGGACTGCGTGACAAACACGGAAGCCACCGTGTCATCGACACACCGGTTGCCGAATCGGGAATCGCCGGTGTCGGGTTCGGCATGGCGGTCGGGGGTATGCGACCTGTGATCGAGATGCAGTTCATGGGCTTCTCGTATCCGGCGTTCGATCAGATCATCAACCACGTCTCACGCATCCGCAATCGCTCGCGTCACCGATTCTCGGCGCCGATGGTGATCCGCATCCCGTACGGGGGTGGGATCGGTGCTGCTGAGCACCACTCGGAGTCTGCAGAGGCGATCTACGTCCACACGCCGGGCCTGAAGGTGGTCGTTCCTTCGCGTCCGTCCGATGCCTATGGGCTGATGCGCTCCGCGATCGAGGATCCCGACCCGGTCGTCTTCCTCGAACCGATCCGGCTGTATCGAGCCGTGAAGGAGGAACTGCCCGATCAACCCGACCGTGTCGAGATCGGCCTTGCCAGCGTCGAGAACGAAGGCCGTGATGTCAGCCTGATCTCATATGGGGCGATGATGAAAGAGTGCCGGGAGGCCGTCAAGCGCCTGACCGACGACGGGATCTCCACCGAGCTGATCGATCTCCGGACGCTCACCCCCCTCGACACCGAGACGGTGCTCGGTTCCGTTGCAAAGACCAGCCGGGCGGTGCTCGTTTCCGAGGCGCCGAGAACCGGCGGGTTCATGTCGGAGGTGTCCGCCATCATCTCCGAACGTGCGATCTTCTCACTCGCGGCCCCGGTCCGCCGTGTCACCGGTTGGGACACCGTGTTCCCGCTGAAACGATCCGAGGGTTTGTATCTGCCGTCGACGGATCGGATCGTCTCCGCCGTGCGCGCCACGATGGAAGCGTCGGTGTGAGCGTGGAGCGGGACTTCGTACTGCCGGACATCGGCGAGGGACTCACGGAGGCCGAGATCGTCCGCTGGCTGGTGGCGGAAGGCGACACCGTCGCACTCGACCAGTCGATCGTGGAGATCGAGACGGACAAGGCCCTCATGGAGATCCCAACGCCATTCGCGGGTGTCGTCGCTGCGTTCGGGGCGCCCGAAGGGACCGTGCTCGAAGTCGGACAGGTGCTGGTGACCATCCGGACGGCCGAAGAGGAGGAAACCGTCGAGGCGGCTCCTCCATCGCAGGAACCTGCACAGCCGGCGCCCATCGTCGGAACGCTCTCCGAGGACGCCGTCGACCTCACTCCTCGCCAGGTGTCGAGCGGGACATCCGATGTGGCCACAGCCCGGACCCTGCCGATGGTCCGCAAACTCGCAAAGGAGCTTGGCGTCGATCTGCACTCGATCATGGGCACCGGCCACGACGGGCAGATCACCCGAGAGGACGTCCGGCGAGCCGCCGGGCTCGCGGGCGAGACAGAGGAGATCGAGGAGATCGAGGAGATCGAGGAGATCGAGGAGGTGGACGACCAGACCCCCCCCGAACCTTCGATCGAACCGACGCCGGCCGCATCGCCCGACGCCACCGTGCCCGAACCCGACGCCGGTTCGGAGCTCCCTACGAGTGAGCAGGTGCCGCTCTCCAAGCTTCGCCGCACCATCGCTGAACGCGTGTCGTCGTCGTGGCGTGAGATCCCGCACGTGACGACCTTCGGCTCGGCAGATGTCACCCGCTTGATGACGTCACGAACTGCGCTCAAACGGCGGAGGAACGCCCCGGTCTCGATCGACGCCATGGTCGTCAAGGCCGTCGTGACCGCGTTGGCCCGCCACCGTGAGATGGCAGCCCGCCTCGATGGGGATTCGCTCGTCTATCCCGAGCGCATCGACATGGGCGTGGCGGTGGACACCCCCGACGGCCTGATGATCGTCGTGGTGGAGCGCCCCGCCGAGCGTGACCTCGTCGACCTCAGCGCCGAGATCAGTCGCCTCTCCGAAGGGGCACGGGCCAGATCGCTGCCGACGAGTGCGTTCGGTGGCCAGTCGTTCACCGTCTCGAACATCGGGGCCGTCGGTGGTGGCTACGGGACGCCGATCGTTCCCCATGGCACGACCGGCATCCTCAGTGTCGGCAGAGCCGAGGAGAAGCCGGTGGCGCGTAGGGGTCGGCTGGAGATCGCACCGATGATGCCGCTGTCACTCTCATACGACCATCGTGTCATCGACGGAGCCGAAGGCCGCCGCTTCCTGGCAACCGTGATCGAAAACCTCGAAGAACCCACCCTCTTCCTCGCTTAGCACGCGTCGGAACTGCGCCGTGCGTGAAACGTGGAACGTGGAACCTGGAACGGACGTCAGTCCCGGCGCATCAGGGCGCTCATGCGGCGCCGCAGGTGCGGGGGTGCAGTCCGGAGACCCAGGTCGACGGCGAACTGGGCGTCGTCGGTGATGTCCAGGAGGACCTCTTCGCCTTCGGCGCGGAGATGGAAGCCGTCGGGCAGCGCATTGACGCGGATCTCTGATTTGGGCCAGTTGCCGATCTCGGAGTCGCCTGCGCTCATTCGCAGCCGATCGCCGGTCAGGTCGACCGTCACCGCAAGCGGCGGGCCGTCATCGCCAGGGATCCTCAACGAGCCTTCGTATGTCGACATGCGCTCACCTCTTCCCTCCCCCTCATCAGATTATTGGAGTTCGTCGAAAAGGGAAGACGATTCCTCGACATCGTGCCGCTCGGCGAATTCGGCGATCTCCGCCGAATCGACGGGCGGATCCAGGCTCGGAGCGAGGAGCGCGACCAATCGATCTTGAATCCGCGAGTGGACGACGATCCCCGGGACGTACTCGTTCTCGGCCGGGCGGTGGCAGCACTCGCCCTTCGGGCACTTCGAGATCCTGTGCTGATCGGTCCGGCGTGCGCGGAGGTAGCGAGCATCGGCGAATCGAACGCCGATCGTGATCGCGTCGCCGTCACCGGCAGCATCGAGATGGGTCGAGCACAGGAACGACCCGGCGGGCGTGTCCGTGAACTGGCTGTACAGGTCGTACCCGCGTTCGGACTCGTAGGCCATTCTCGCAGAGAACTGCCGGCAGAGCCGGAGCCCCTCGCTGCCTCCGAAGGCGTCACGGGGGAGCGGGGCATGGTCGTTCTCGTAGGCCTTGACGACGGTCCCGTCGTCGCGGCTGCGGATGAAATGGCATCGGATGGCGAGGCCGGTCGTCGCGAGGTTCGTGAATCGCTGCGCCGCCATCTCGTACGACACGTAGAAACGCTCCTTGAGATCCTCCATGGAGATGTCCCTGTTCTCCTTTGCCGATCGGAGGAACGCCAGCGCCGAGCGTTCCGGAACCAGGACGGCAGAAGCGAAGTACGCGGTCTCGACCCGCTGCCACAACATGTCGAAGGGACTCGACGGGTCTCCGTGCTCGAGCGCGCGGTGGGCCAGTGTCTGCAGAATCGCCTTTCTCGCCTGACGCGTTCTGAGCTCGTTTCGCTGTGCGACGTAGATGCGTTTGCGTGACTCGTCGACGATCGACCGCACCGACTTGGGGATGTCGTCCACGGCGAGCACCCGGTAGCCGACGTGATCGGCGATCGTGGTGAGGTCCCGGGTCGTGAGTGGGCCCGTGGCATCGACTCCGGCGTCGTCCAACAGGGCAGCGGCCGCGAGTTCGACATCTGCGAGATGCCCGTCGGCGTCCCTGAGGCGTCGTGCGCAGTCGGCGCTGGCGCGTCGTAGATCCTCCGATGTTGCCGCTGCGACGGGAGTGTCGACCGCTGCGACTTCGTAGAGGGCGAGGAGGTGCTCGAGGACGTCGTCGGGTGTCTTGGCCGTCGACGACAACCTGCCCCGTCTCGTCGGCCTTGATC
>CBDTYK010000126.1:0-5005 GCA_965364595.1 uncultured bacterium | reverse complement strand
ACCGAGGCGGAGGACCCCGGAGTCATCCGGTAGAAGTCAGATCACCTTCTCGGTGAATCCGGCGAGGCCGCGCAGGAGCTCCGTCTGGCCGGCGTGATAGGTGTCGTGGAAGTACCAGAAGTGGACTCGTTTCCACAGTGGCACCTCGCGCTCGCCGACGGTGTGGATCTCCTCGAGATCTGCCTCTGCGACGGACTCGGCAAGCCGATCCTGTGAGGCGTCGAGGAGGTCGAGGAGCGTTGCGAACGACTCCACATCGTCACCGTCGGCGGTGATCGGGTCGGACTCGTTCTCGTATCGGGCTGTCTGGGCTGCACTCATCACCGGTTCGCCACCGCACGCAGTGATGACCTTGTCACGATGGACCACGATGTGGCCGAGCACCCAGTTGAAGCAGTTCCCGGCGGGAGGCTGCAGGAGGCTCTGATCGTGGTCGAGGCCATCCGCCATGCTGTGCAGCAGCCGTCGGTTGCGTTCGAAGTCGCGGATCAGGTCCTTGGCTGGATACATGACCGAACCCTACCGAAGCCGAATACGGCCAGCCCGTGGTCGTGCCTATCGTCACCCGCTCATGGAATGGCAGCTCGACCCATCGATCCGACACCTCAACCACGGTGCCTTCGGAGCAGTGCCCGTGCCTGTCGCCGAGTACCAGGCCGAAGTGCGTGGCGAGATCGCCCACAACCCGACGCAGTTCTTCGCCCGTGACATCGAAGAGCGCCTCGATGTTGCGCGCCGCGACCTCGCCGGTTTTCTCGGTTCCGACCCCGATGCGCTCGCATGGGTCGACAACACGACGACCGGCATCAACACGGTCCTCCGACGCGTCGAGCGGGAACTCGGTCCCGGTGACGAAGTCTTGATCACCAGTCACGAATACAACGCCTGCCGCAACGCCACAGAAGCGATGGTGAATCGCGTCGGGGCGACCATTCGGGTGGCGGAGCTTCCCTTCCCTGTCAGAGACCCGTCGACCATCGTCGAGGTGGTGCTGTCGCAGATGACCGGCAACACCCGCTTGGTCGTGGTCGACCACGTGACTTCGCAGTCGGCGATCGTGGTCCCAGTCGAGGAGTTGGTCGAGCAGATCGAAGCCTCGGGTATCCCGACGCTGGTCGACGGCGCACACGCCCCGGGCATGCTGGATCTCGACCTGGATGCGCTGGGTGCGTCGTTCTACGTCGGAAACTGCCACAAGTGGCTGTGCGCTCCGCACGGCGCAGCCTTCCTGAGAGTGGCGGAGCAGTATCGGGACACGATCGAGCCACTGGTCATCTCACATGGGTGGAACGACACCCGCACCGACCGGAGCCGCTTCCGCAAGCTCTTCGATTGGGTCGGCACCGACGACCCATCGGCGGTCCTCTCGGTACCGGCCGCGATCGACGCAGTCGGATCTGCGATGTCGGATGGCTGGCCGGGGGTGATGCGTCGCAACCGTCACCTGGCCCTGGAAGGACGTCGGATCGTTCTCGAGCGGATCGGTGGCGACCCGGCCGCCCCCGACGAGATGATCGGCACGATGGCGGCGATCGAGCTCCCTTCGGCCGATCAGGAGACTGCAGGGATCATCGATCCACTCACGGGGGCTATCCGCGAGTCCCATCGGATCGAGGTGCCGGTCTTCACGTTTCCTGAGAGCCCCCAACGGGTGGTCCGGCTGTCCGCCCACCTCTACAACACGGTCGACGACTACGAGGCGCTCGCCGACGCGCTGGCCCACCACCTCTAGTCGGCGAGGAGGTCCAGCAGGTCCTCGCCGTACGCTTCGAGCTTGGCCGGACCGATACCGGGGATCTCGAGCAGCGCCGAGCCAGAGGAGGGTCGCCTGGCAGCGAGCGCCTCGAGGGTCGCATCGTTGAAGATGACATAGGCCGGCACGCCCTGCGACGTGGCCTGCGCCAGCCTCCACCGCTTGAGGCGGTCCACCACGTCCGGGTCCGCAGGACCGGCCCCGGGGCTGAGCCGCCCGGTCTTCCCACCCTTGGTCACCGGTTCGCCCCACGGCACGGCCATCGTCGCTCCCGTCGACTCGAGCTTGATCAGCACGCCCGTGGTCAGGATCTCGTCGACCGTGCCGGTGTAGCCGCCGGTGACCGAGATCGTGTCACCGATGGTCGCAAAGACCCCGCTTGGAACGGGTGCACGGCCGGCGCGCGTGGAGGGTGGTGCAGGTTCATCGGTCGGTAGCGGAGCGGAACCATCGAGTTCGGTCATGAACCGTGACGGACGATCCCGGTCCACGAGCACGGTCACCGACGTGCGGCCGCGGGTGATCGCGACGTGGAAGACGCGACGCTCCTCTTCGGGGTCGTCGGACAGGTCGTGGGGCATCGTTCCCCGATCGGCGCCGAAGACGAGGACGTGATCCCACTCCAGCCCCTTCACCCGATGGACGCTCGAGAGGACGATCCCGCCCGGTTGGGATTCAGTCCCCAGGCGTTCCCGCAGCCACGGCTCGAACCGTGCCGGGTCGGGCTGCATGGCCGCCACCCTCAACAGCGCCGCCAGGTCATCGGCCTGGGCGGACCGATCGGCCCTGGTTCTCCCGGCGTCCAGCGCAGACGCCGCCCGTCCGAGGCCGACCCTGGACTCGAGGACAGCCAGGAGGCCCGGCGTGTCCGAGGTGTGGCGCGCCGCCAGCAGGATGTCCTCGCAGAAGCCGTCCCAGTTGGTCCGTCGCCTCCCGTCGAGGCCCCGTCCCATCGTCACGAGTTCGTCGATGTGGAACGGACCGCGTTGACTGCCGATCGAGTCGCCGAGCAGCCGGGTGATACCACGCTGCGGTCGCCGCACGATCTCGAACAGATCGTTCCTGGAGATCGCATCGGGTGCGAGCGCAACCCGTATCCACGCGAGCGCGGCCCTGATCAACGTCCGATCCAACACCGAAGCAGAGATCGGTGACTGGAACGCGATCCCCGCTTCGGCCAGCGCAACATGGACCGGTAGCAGGCTGGAGTTGACCCTGGCGAGCACGGCGACAGAACTCGGATGCGCACCCGCATCGAGCAATTCTCGGATACGAGTCAGTGCCCGATCTCCGAGTTTCGAACCTTCGGCCCGCACAACTGCGAGTCCAGCTTCCGGTGCTGCTTCGGCCGCATGGATGTCCTTGTCGACCCGCCGTCGGTTGTAGGCGAGCAGCGATGTCGCGGCGGTGACGACGTCTGCAGGGCACCGGTAGTTGATCGTCAGCGCATGTGAACCCGCTCCGGGGAAGAGATTCTCGAAATCGAGGAGAAAGCGGGGGTCGGCGCCGGCGTACCCGTAGATCACCTGGTCGTCGTCACCGACGCCGAACACCTCCATGCCGGGAGAGGCGAGAAGACGCAACAACAGCAGGTACGCGGGCGTGAGATCCTGGAACTCGTCGACCAGCAGATGTCTGCACTGCCGCTGCCAGTGTGCTCGGAGGTCGGCGTCTGCGCACAACACTTCGATGGCGCCATAGATCTGCTCGTCGTGGTCGGCTTCGCCGTTCCGGTCGAGCACGTCCCGATAGCGACGAAACGTGTCGGCGAACCCGGGCACGTCATCACGGCTCGCCTCGACATCGACCGGATCGGCGAGACCGATGCGCACCTCGCCGAGCGCCTCCAGATAGGGGCCAATGACGTCGGTGTTGGGTCGTGGCGGCGCCTTGGCAAGCGGTTCCAGCCTTCGGCGCTGGTCCCGTTCGCTGATCAGTGCCAGGTGTGGCTTGGCGGAACGGAGGATGGCCCAACCGAGGCCGTGGATCGTCCGGATCTGGAGGCGATGCCCCTCGGGCACCCGCTCGATCATCTCGTCGGCGGCCCGGCGGTTGTAGGCGACCGCCGTGATCGTGGCCGGCTCGATGTCCCGGTCTTCGATGAGATGCCGCAATCGAGAGGTCAACACCCGGGTCTTGCCCGAGCCGGCGGGTGCGATGATTCTCGCCGGACCCGCCCGGTGCGACACGGCTTCCAGCTGATCAGGCGCGAGATCATCGTCGGGGACGGCGTCGCTCGGGACGAACCGGAGGTTGCCGAGATCAACCGACTCGTGATGGACGACATACGGCACCTCGAGTGGTTCGCGTGGGCCGCCGTCGATCCAGATCTCGGTGCCGTCCTTGGTGATCACGTCCGCCGACCCGCCGACCTCCACGCCGATTCGGGCGGCCGCCTTGTGTGCCCACCACCACACCGGCGGGTCACGTCGAGCGTCGTATGAGTTGTGCCACACGCATTTGGCGAGTCGTTCGGACAGGAAGGTGAAGTCGCCGCCGAGCTCGAACGGTGCGGCGTCGATCGTCTCGGGCGCGGACAGAACCGCCTGCTGGACGGCGAGCTCGTACACGGTGGGTGTGCGATGGACGTATCTGCGCTGGGCCCTCGCCACGACCGCCTCGAGCTTGTCGCGGCTGGCGAGCAGTGCATCGTCGATGATGATGCGTTCACAGTCCGCCCAGCTGGTCGGCGGCTCTGCGCCGGCGCCGATCACGACCGAGCGTCCGAGGCGGGTTGGGCCGGGTGCGGTCACAAGCGCCAAGCCTACGGACGACCGTGGACAGAATCGGCACCGCAGCCCGCCTCTACACTCCCGACCACCCATGTCGGCCGTACGAATCGCTGTGCTCATCTCAGGGTCGGGGTCGAACATGTCGGCCATCGCCGACCACGTTGCGGGGCGGGACGACATCGAGATCGGGATCGTGCTGTCCGACCGGCCAAACGTCGCCGGGCTGGATCGTGCGGCGGTGGCCGGACTGCCGACCGAGGTTGTCGACTGGAGTTCGTTCCACAACCGTGACGCCTTCACGTCGGCCGTGTGTGACGCCGTCGAGGCGCACGAATGCACCTTCATGGTGCTCGCCGGCTTCATGCGGATTCTCGCTCCCGAAGCGGTCGAACGATTCCCTGGCCGCATCCTCAACATCCACCCGTCTCTGCTGCCGTCCTTTCCGGGAGCCCACGCCGTCGAGGAGGCTCTGGATCACGGGGTGAAGGTCACCGGTGTCACGATTCACGTGGTCGACGAA
>CBDTYK010000125.1:0-5012 GCA_965364595.1 uncultured bacterium | reverse complement strand
CGACGAAACGGCTTCGATCGTCGGGCATATGTTGGCATCTCACGACAACGCATCGTTGATCGACGCGTCAAACCGCCCGGGGTCGAACGGGGCTCGGAATGCCGGCGTCGCCGCAACCACGGCACCCCTCCTCCTGTTCTGCGACTCGGACGACGTCGTTGCGCCGGGCTGGATCGAGGCTCTTGCGAGTCGCCTGGATGAATGCGACCTGGTCGGGGGACGTCTCGACGAGGTCAGCCTGAACGACTCCCGATTCGATGAGAAGCTGCTGGATGGCCCCGGACTACCGATCGTGCTGGGATTCCTGCCCTGGGTCGTGGGAGCGAACATGGGCATCCGTCGCTCGGTCCTGGAATCCGTGAGCGGGTTCGACGAGAGTTGGAACGCTGCGGGCGACGACATCGACCTGTCGTGGCGGGTCCAGCTGGCCGGCTTCGATATCGGCTATGCCGACAACGCAGTGGTGCGGTACCGACACCGCTCGGACCTGCGAAGCATCTTCTGGCGCGGGCACGGCTTCCTGCTGGCCGAATCGCGTCTCCTGAAGCTCTACCGCCGCCATGGTGCCCATTGGAGAGGCGCGCGGGCTGCACTCAGATCGTGGTTCGTGGCGATGACGATGATCCCGACCGCACTTCTCGGCGTTGCGCACCGCCGGCGGCTCGCATGGACGCTCGGAGCGTTGTCCGGACGCCTTCGTGGAAGTGTTCGACACCGGGTGCTCAACCTCTGAGAAGAGCCAGTTCACCCGGCACGCGCCATCGTCTCGTGGCGGCCGGCCGTGATTCCGGCGGGTGGAGCCTGCGAGCTAGCCTTGCCCCCGATGTTCGCAGTCGGATGGAGCCATCTCTCCGCGACGCTGCTGCTCATCAGCGGGGGAGCGAAACTGGTAGACCCGGATCCCACCTCTGGAGCGCTGCGCGCCGCCGGTCTCCCGGCCTCTCGTTGGGCCGTGGCCGCCCTCGGGCTGTGGGAGATCGCAGCCGGATCACTGGCGCTGGGTGTGGGCGGCGTCATCGGCGGTTCGGCCCTGTTCGCCACGTACGCGGCCTTTGCCGGGTTCATCATCTACGCACTCAAGAGCGGACTCCCGATCCAGAGTTGCGGATGTTTCGGCCGATCCGACACTCCCCCGTCGATGTCTCATGTCGCAGTCAACCTGTTGGCGGCCGGCTCCGGTCTGTGGCTGTCGATCGTCGGCGGCGGCGACCTGCTCACCGTCCTCGTCGATCAACCGCTCGGTGGCGTCCCCTACGTGGGATTGATCGCCGTAGGGGTGTACGCCCTCTACCTGCTCCTGGCGGAGCTCCCGAAGACCCTCGCACTGACGGAGGCACGAGCGTGAGCCAGCGGCTGGTCGAAGCGGCCTCGAGGGCCCTGGCGACACGCACCTCTCGGCGCGGATTCTTCCGGCGAGCGGCAATCGTCGGGTCGGCGATGGTGACGGCTCCTGCCGCCTATGCGTTGCGTCCGGTCACTGCATACCAAGCGCTTGTGCTCCCGGCCGACTGCCCGCCTGGTTCGCAATGCCGGGGCGGTTGGACCGAATTCTGCTGCGTCAAGACCGGCGTCAACACCTGCCCACCGGGCTCGGTGATCGCCGGGTGGTGGCGCGCCGAGGGTTCCAACTACTGCGGCGGGTCCTCCAGGTACTACATGGACTGCAACTCGTCGGACTGCGGAGACTGCGGGTGCGGTGCGTCCGGCACGTGCGGAAACGAGTGCGTCGACTGCGACTGCCATTGCATGCACGACAACTGCAACCTGTGGAAGGAGTGCTGCACGAGATTCCGCTACGGACAGTGCAACAACCAGATCGAGTGCGTGGGCCCGATCATCTGCCGGGTCGTGACGTGCGTGCCGCCATGGGAATGGGACTCGACGTGCACCCGAACCGATGCCCGGTCGGACGTCACTCGATTCCACGACTCGGCGTGCCTGCATCCTCCGCTCGGCCCCTACGTCGCACGACCCGCCGTCGTTCGAGACCACACCTGGTTGCTCAAGGACACCCTGTCGGGCGGTGCGCCCGACCACCCGGTGTTCACCCTGGGAGCGGACGGCGACGTCTCGCTGATGGCCGACTGGACCGGAGCCGGCATCGCAACCGCTGGTGTCGTGAGAGGTGCACGAACCGGCATCATCGGTCGGGGCAACCTGACCTGGTATCTGCGCCACGTCGAGGGTGCGGGGCAGCCCGACTTGATCTTCGACTACGGCGTCCCGGGCGACACCCCGGTCGTCGGGGACTGGACCGGGAACGGCGTCGACACGGTCGGCGTCGTGCGTGGCAACCAATGGCTCCTGCGCACCCGGAACAGCACCGGCCAACCCGACATCTCGTTCACGTTCGGGGAGCCGGGCGACATCCCAGTCGTAGGGGACTGGGACGGTGATGGGCGTGACGGCATCGGCGTCGTACGGGGCAGCACCTGGTTGCTGCGCAACACACCCACTCCGGGGCCGCCTGATCACACGTTCGACTTCGGTGACGCCGACGGCATCCCCGTGGTCGGCGACTGGGACGGAGACGGGATCGCCTCGCCGGGTCGGTTCACGAACGGAACCTGGCAAGTGACCAACCGGCTCACCACGACCGGCCCCGACCTCAGCTTCGAGTTCGGCCAGCCAGGCGACGAGCCACTCGTCTGGCGCCGCCTGAGTGAGCCGGTGGTGAACCCGTGACGGCGCTCGTGGTGATCGAGGGCATCGTGATCGTGTTGCTCCTGGTGCTCGTCGCAGGGCTGCTCCGCTCACACGCCGACATCCTCCGCCGCCTCGAAGCGCTCGGCGCCGGCGAAGACGTGCCGTTGTCGCCGAATCGGGCTGATTCCATCACATCGACACCCACGAGGACGGAGCCGGCGAGCCTGTCGTCGATCTCCGGACCGACGCCACTCGGTGACACGGCTTCTGTCGCACTCACCGACTCGCGTGGATACGTCCTCCTGGCATTCCTCTCCTCGGGCTGCTCGACGTGTCAGACGTTCTGGAAGTCATTCCGAAACGGCATGGAGCTCCCGAAGGCAAACATCCGGCCCGTGATCGTGACGCAGGGCCCCGAGTCGGAATCACCCAGTGAAATCCGCTCCCGGGCACCAATGGACATCACAACGATCATGTCGAACGAGGCGTGGGACGCGTTCCGGGTTCCGGGTACTCCCTACTTCCAACTCGTCGACGTCGAGCGCGGGCTCGTCGTCGGAGAGGGCTCGGCCGGGACCTGGCCGAGGCTGATGGACCTCATCGAGCGGTCCACCGGCGACGCAACGTTCAATCCGATCAAGCTCGGGACGAAACAGCGGCAGGAGGATTCCGACCAGGCTCTGAAAGATGCCGGCATCGCCCCAGGCGATCCCTCGATGTATCGGCGGAACGCATGAACGTCGCCGTGGGGGTGATCGTCGCAGTGGTCGTTGCGATCCGGTCGGGATGGTCGCCATGAGGAGAGTCGATGCTGTCCAGCATCCATCCGCTCGGCGAGCGGTCACGCAACAACCGGTGGGCTGTGACCATCACGGCCTTCACCCTCGGATCGGTGGGGACGGCCGCTGCGATCGGTGCGGCGTTGGGGGCGGCCGGTTCGATCCTCGAACCGCCGACGTGGGTGCTCCTGGCGATCGTCGGGCTCGCCGGGATCCTCGATCTGGCGGGTGTGGCTCCGCCCGGACCGGAGCGGCAGGTGAACGAACGCTGGATCGACACCTACCGGGGAACGGTGTACGGGTTCGGGTTCGGCGCACAACTCGGGGCCGGACTGGCGACGTTCGTGGTGAGCTGGGGCGTGTACGCCGTCCTGGCGGGCGAACTGCTGTCGGGTTCCGTGATCGGCGGAGCCATCATCGGTGCCGCGTTCGGCCTCGGTCGGGCGGCGATGCCACTCGCGTCCGGCTGGGTGGACCGCCCATCGCGGCTCACGTCGTTCCATGTCAGATTGGCGAGCCTCGCCCGTCCGGTCCACGTCTCATCGGCGGCGATCATCATCGGCGTCGCCGCCCTGGCGGCGATCGGGGCCTGATGTGATCATCTCACGTTCCGGAATCAGCGTCGATCTCCCCTCGGGATGGGAAGGGTCGATTCGCCCGCCCGCCACGCTCCCGGACGGCGCCCGGCGGTACTCGGTCACACATCTCGCCAACTTCCCGCTCCCACCGGTCCGAGGCGAGTACGGCAGCGGCGCGGTGGATCTCATGGCGAACGGAGATGCGCTGATCGTCCTGCTCGAATTCGGGCCCGAGAGCGCAGGGACGGCCCTGTTCGACAAGACCCGGCCACCGTTCCTCCGGGCGAGCGACTTCAGTCGAGACACACTCCAGCAGCGAGTGGAGGGGCACGGCGGCGCCCAGCGCTTCTTCACCGAGGCAGGCCGACCCTTCTGTCTGTATGTCGTGGTCGGCGACTACATCGATCGGGTCGACGTGCTCGAGTCGATCAACAGCGTGCTCGGCCGGGTGACCATCACATGAGGCGTGTACTGGCGTTGATGGCCGTGGTTGCGCTCGCGCTGGCGAGCGCTCCCATCCCAGCCCTGTCGATTTCTGGAATCTTCACCGACGACGACGGCTCGGTTCACGAACCGGACATCCAGGCCATCGCCGAAATCGGCATAACCCAGGGGTGCGGACCAAACCTCTACTGCCCGGCCGACGTCGTGACACGCGAGCAGATGGCATCGTTCCTCGTTCGAGCGTTGGGTCTTCAACCGCTGACTTCGGGGCCGTTCGTCGATCTGGTCCCGAACGTCCACGTGGGCGACATCAACGCACTCGCAGCCGCGGGGATCACACTGGGGTGCGACACCAACCGGTTCTGCCCGACCGATCCGGTACAACGCGATCAGATGGCCTCGTTCCTGACCCGGGCTTTCGAGCTGCCGCCTGCCGCTGGAGCAGGTCTTCTTGTTTTGCCAGATGGAAGCTTTCTGGAAGTGGGGCCTGCCAGTGAGGTCGAAATTCCCGATGGTTGGCAGATCCTCGAGGCTGCGGTGGTCCGCCTCGGTCAGCAGGGTCAGT
>CBDTYK010000124.1:0-5028 GCA_965364595.1 uncultured bacterium | reverse complement strand
GGTGTCTCACGTCTACAAGCGGCTCGGGATCGGGCCTCACCCGGACCGGGTTGCCGAAGCCAGCTCTCCTGAAGAGGCGATCGCAGCGATCCTCGATGCAACGTCGTCACCGATCGAGATCATGCCGATGGATCCACCCGCCGACCGTGAGGCGTACCGGGACGTGGCCCAGGTCGCACCGCTGGTTGCGTGGTGGCTGGAGCAGATGGCATTCTCTCCCGACCCGCTCACCGAGCGGATGTCGTGGTTCTGGCACGACCACTTCGCCACCTCGATCCGCAAGGTGCGGGCCCCGTATCTCATGTGGCTCCAGCACCGAACCATCCGCCGCCTCGCCCTCGCACCGTTTTCGGACCTGCTCGCCGGTATTGCCAAAGACCCGGCGATGTTGATCTATCTCGACGGCGAACTTCGCCAGGGAGGTGATGGAGCTCCACACGATCGGCACCGGCCACTACGCCCAGTCCGACGTGACGGAGGCCGCCCGCTCCTTCACCGGATGGCTGTTCCACCTGCCATTCAATCCCAGGGTCGTTGCGGCTGCCGGCAACGTGCCCGAGTGGGAGCCGTTCTTCGCAAGGCGCCGTCATGTCACGGGGATGAAGACCGTGCTCGGCGTCACGGCGGAACACGACCTCGACAGCATCATCGAGCTGATGATCGAACACCCTGCAACCCAACGACGGATCGCCTCGAAGCTCTTCGCCGAGCTGGTCGGCAGGCCTCCAACGGCCCCGGAGCTGGACGAGCTGGCCAGACGATGGACGACGACCGAGCCGACCCTGGTGCTGATCGAGGCGATCGTCGATCAGCCGGCGTTCCTCGATCCCTCCAACATCGACGTCCGGGTCAAGACACCTGTCGAGCGGCTCGTTGGCGTCGTCCAGGCCTACGGACACGAGGTTCCCGCCGAAGCCTCATACGCATTGCACAGTCAGTCGTACCTGCCGTTCAACCCACCGAACCCGGCAGGCTTCCCGAGCGGCGATGCGCTGCTGGGCCCTCACCAGCTGGTCCACGCCTTCGACTTCCTGGGCGTGATCGACGCTCCTCCCACAGCATCGACAGAAGCGGTAGTCGAGCGATTGGGTCTCCATTCGGTCAGCGCCCACACGCGGGCCGTGCTCGACGCGGCCGATTCCGCCCTGCGAGTCGCCCTTGCCGTCAACTCACCGGAGTACGCGATCACATGACCGATCCCACCTGCACACTCGTCACCCGCCGGGCGTTCCTGACCGGTCTCGGCGCCACCGTGGCGCTCGCTGCCTGCGGGGGCTCCAACATCGCCGTGCTCTCGCCCAAGGAGCGTGGAGCGGGGCTCCCCGCCGGGTCGCTCGGCTCACGCACGGACCGAGTCCTGGTGGTGGTCGAGCTGGGCGGCGGCAACGACGGCCTCTCGATGGTCGTTCCGCATGGCTCGGATCGTTATCACGATCTGCGGCGCTCCACCCGGATCGAGAGCCCGATCGACCTCGATGGCGAGATCGGACTCCACCCGAACCTGCCCGAGCTGGCCGGGATGTATGGGGCGGGCGAGGTCGCCATCGTGGAAGGCGTCGGCATGCCGAACCCGGATCTCTCACACTTCACATCGATGGACCGGTGGTGGACCGGAACGACCGACTCCGTCAGCCGGGCAGGATGGCTGGGGAGGTACCTCGACGGGACCGTGGGTTTCGACGATCCGCTCGCAGGCATCGTCATCGGGCCGGGGCCGACACCGGCGATGTTGGGGGACAGTTCGTTCACCGTGGCGATCTCGGACGCAAGCGGGCTCACTCCCGACGTCCCGGCCTGGATCGACGATGTCGATGAGCTGATGGCGATGTGGAAGGGCTTCGTCCCGGAGGCTCCCACGATGATCGATCTCTCCGCCGTCCAGCGGGCGATCGAAGCCAGTGTGGAAGCCCGCGAGTCGCTGGGCATCGCCCTCGCTCCGCCTCAACGTCTGGGTCGCAGGGCGCGAGGGACGGACCTGACCGGCCAGCTCGAGATCGCCGCCCAGCTCATTGCCTCAGAGGTGTCACCGTCGGTGATCTACGTCCACGGTTTCGGCGATTTCGACACCCACCTCGAGCAGTCCCGCCGGCATGGTGATCTGATGGCTGCACGGAACCGCGAACGCCCAACTCCTGATCGGGTCGGCGGTGACCGGAGGCCGCTACGGCGAATCACCATCGCTGACGAGGCTCGATTCGAACTCGAACCTGATCCACACCGTCGACTTCCGCAGCCTGTATGCCACGGTTCTCGACGGCTGGCTCGACACGGATCACGTAGCGGCCCTCGATGGGGAGTACGAGACGCTTGGCGTCTTCACCTGAGGGGTCCCGCTGCCAACCCTCGGAGTGGCGCACTCACCCTTCGAAGTAGGGGGCGACGGCTTCGATCAAGCCATTGGCCACCCGGACTCCAGTCGCCTCGAGAGCTGCCCGGTGATGCCCGCCGCTGTCGACCAACACACATTCGGCGCCCACTTCGGCCGCAGCGTGCGCATCGTCGGGCGTGTCTCCAACCACCAGCGTGTCTCTCGGGTCGGCATCGAGCTCGTCGAGATGCGCCGCCAGGTAGCGCGCCTTGCGGTCTCCCGGCGTGCCGCGGAGACCGTCGATCCGATCGAAGTAGTGGTCGATCCCGGCCGCCGCAACCAGCGGGACGAGATCGCCGTGCGGGTACATCGAGAGCAAGGACTGGCTCATCCCTCGTCGGGCCGCGTCTGCCAGCACCTCCTCGGCGCCGACGGCCAGCGCCGCCTCGGCCAACTGCGCTCGATAGGCGTCGTGAAATCGGCGATCGAGGTCGAGCCATTCATCGCGCAAGACCTTCCTCCCCAAGAGCGATTCGTAGAACCGTCTGACGGGGCGGGTGTAGTGGGCCCGATAGTCATCGAGCGTCACCGGGGTCGAGCGATACGGCTCAACTCCGACGTTCACCGAGGCAAGAACGGTCGAGAGATCGTCGAGCAACGTCCCGTTCCAGTCCCACACCACATGCATGCCGGGAGAATACGGCGAAGACGGCCGACCACGATCCGTTCCTACGTCTACTGTTCGGCCGGTGAGTCGGGTCAAAGGGATCACCGGTGACGACGAACACTGAGCGCAACGAGGCAGGCCCGATCATGCGGGCCGCATTCGCCTACCAGCGATTCGCAGACCGCTTCAGCGAGTGGATGGGGGCGATCTCCAAGTACATGGTGATGATCACCGTCCTGGTCGGCTTCATGAACGTCGTCCTCCGATACAGCGGCGAGCGTCTGGGGTTCCGGTTCACCAACAACGGACTGCTCGAGGCCCAGTGGTATCTGTACTCGTTGATCTTCCTGTTCGGGTTCGGCTACATCCTCAAACACGGCGTCAACGTGCGGGTCGACTTCTGGTTCGCCAACCAGACGAAACGGCGCAAGGCTTGGATCGACTTCGTGGGGCACCTGATCGCCCTCGTGCCGTTCTGCATCATCGGGATCTGGATCTCGATCCCCCAGATCCAGACCTCATGGCGACTGAACGAGCAATCCCCCGATCCCAGCGGACTTCCCCGAGCCCCCATCAAGACGATGATCCTGGTCGGCCTTGTGTTGCTGCTGATCCAGGCGATCGCCGAGATCGTGAAGCTGGTCGCAACACTCCGCGGTGTCGCCGACGATCTCGCCGTGCTGGAAACCGACAAGCCGGTCCGAATCGAATGAGGGGCGGTCGATGATCGGAGAGTGGCTGGCGATCATCATGTTCGCCATCTTCCTGGTGCTCATCCTCAGCGGGTACCCCGTGGCGTTCTCGTTCGCCGGCACGGCCGTCGTCTTCTTCTTCCTCGGGCTGGTCACCGATTCCCTCGACTCGTTCGTCCTCAACGGGCTGTTCTCACGTTGGTTCGGAGACTCACTGAACAACTTCACCTTTCTGGCGATCCCGTTTTTCGTGTTCATGGGAGCCGTCTTCGAGAAGTCGGGTCTCGCCGAACGTTTGTTGACGACGATCGGCATGCTCATGGGGCCCCTGAAGGGTGGCATGGCAGTGGCCGTCGTGTTCGTCGGAACGTTGCTCGCCGCCGCCACCGGCGTGGTCGCTGCAACCGTCATCGTGATGGGGCTGCTGTCGCTGCCCGTGATGATGCGATACAACTACGACCCCAAGCTGGCGGCCGGCGTCATCACAGCCTCGGGAACGCTCGCCCAGCTGATCCCCCCCAGCCTCGTCCTGATCGTCCTGTCGCAGTTCATCCCGGTCTCGGTCGGCGAGCTGTTCGGTGGCGCGCTCATCCCAGGTGTGATGTTGGCGGTGATCTATGCGGCCTATGCGGTGGCCACCGCGTACCTCAAACCCGGCAGCGCGCCGGCGGTGCCGAAGGAGGAACGGACACTGCACGGGTTCGGGCTACTCAAGGAGACGATCATCTCGGTGCTGCCACCGCTGGTGCTCATCTTCGCCGTGCTCGGATCGATCTTCTTCGGGATCGCCACCGCCTCCGAGGCCGGGGCCGTGGGGGCGTTCGGGGCAGTGATGCTGGCGATCGCCTACCGCAACTTCAACTGGAAGCTGATCGACGAGGCCGCCCGATCCACAGCCAACATCACCAGCCTCGTCCTCCAGATCCTGTTCGCGTCCAGCTTCTTCGCTCTGGTGTTCGACCGGCTCGGGGGTCAGTCGCTGATCACCGATTGGCTGACCGCGATTCCCGGAGGCTTCTGGGGCTTCGTCATCGCCGCCAACATCATCGTGTTCCTCCTCGGGATCAATCTCGAGTTCCTCGAGATCTCGTTCATCGTGATGCCGCTCTTCGTGCCGGCAGCGCTGGCACTCGACGTCGATCTGGTCTGGTTCTCGGTGATGATGGCGATCAACCTCAACATGGCATTCATCTCCCCGCCGGTCGGGTTCTCGTTGTTCTACCTCCAGTCGGTTGCGCCACCCGAGGTGAAGACCTCCGACATCCACCGCGGCGCGCTTCCGTTCATGGCACTGCAGATCATCGGGCTGTTCATCGTGATGTATCTGCCGGAGACCGTGACGGGCCTGCTGTTCTTCTTCG